>VYDA01000125.1 GCA_009843665.1 Caldilineaceae bacterium SB0675_bin_29
CCAATATTGGGATGCACCCTCTGGATGGATTTCGTTACGAATTTGGAGAAAGTGTGAGGAGTTGATCGGAGTCGTTTTGCAGGCTATGAATGCCGAACCTGAATTGGCGTAACGCTGCGCCTGGGGCATTGCGGAACGGCGAAAAACCGCCGCTAATAGCGTTTCAGGACCTAAACACTAATAGCGCAATCCACATTTCAAGTAACGTAAATGAGATTGTCCCCTTTTCAGCGCTGTGAGACCGCCAGCTGCGGAATCCGGGACGAGGAGAAGAAACGGGAGATGAGAGAGTTCCTATCTTGTGGCAGCTTTCAGCATTGACCGGTTCCGCTTCCAAGCCAACTGTAGCTAGCACGTGGGTTGGCGTTTTGCCTAAGGACAAAGACAAGCCCTTTTGGGGATCTTGATACAAATGTGCTAGAATACTTTGCCGTGCTCGTCATAGGGCTAGAAGGAGAACACGGTCAAACTCGAATGCCCTGCTGAGCGATGAGCGGCTCGCTGCCTGCAGCAGAGAAACGTGAAGCAAGCTCGCATCTAGGCTCTTTACGGGCCAAGTCCTCTTGCGGAAACGACCCTTGGAACCGGAGACAGAGTTGGCCTATAATATCGCATCGCTGCCGGAAAGACCGATCCTGACCGACCAGCAAATCCAAGAGCTGCTAGGTATTCCTAAGACGATCAGTGAGAAGACTCCTGCCAAGGGCTACAAAGAAGAAAACAACCAGAGGCGTTGCGACCTTGAATTGGAAACCACATCGGATGACGGTGTAAGGTTTTCAGTCTTTATTCGGCAGAATAGCAAATTCATCGAGAACTTCTCCATAGGGCTTTGTTATCATACAAATCTCAAGTCGCCGGGGACCGTTACGCTTGTTCGATACAACGGCGCCCACGGTGAATCAAGTCGCCATCTTGACGGTCACTACGCCCAGTCGCACATTCATCGCATCACCGAGCAGGAAATAGCGTCCGGAAGCAGTCAACCCCAGGAGCGACACCGGGAAATTACTGATAGGTACAGTACGTTTGAACAAGCCCTCAGGATTTTCTTTGACGATTTTCACGTAGCAAACTATGGGGATTACTTCCCCGAACTGCTTCACCTTGGGCTTTTGAATGGACATCAATAGCGTCAGAGAATCGCTCAGCAAGTCCCGTACTGCAGGCTTCGATCTCTACGAACGCCGCCCCGGGAACCACCAACTCATCTTGCCTATACACCATGAAGACGGCGACATGGTGGAAATCTACCTGCAGGACAGCCCAAAGGGGGACGGGTTCGTCCGCATCTGCGATTACGGCTTGACCCTAATGCGCCTCTCCTACACTTACGACATCTCCACACCTACGCGCCAACAGATTTTTGACAGCATTCTCATCAACAACGGCGTCGGCAATGAAGAGGGGAACCTCTATTTGGATGCTCACATGGACAGACTCTATGAAAGCATCCTCCAGTTCGCGGGCTGCGCGCAGAAAGTGTGCAACATGCGCTTTTGGACCAGGGAAGTAACTCGCAGCGCCTTCTACAATGACTTGGCGGAGTATGTCAAATTGGAACTGACAGACTTCACTCCTGTCGCCAATCAGTTCCCTTTGCCTGATTACCCTGTCAGTGTGGACTGGTCTCTGAGGCTCGACAGTTGGAACTTCTATGTGTTTGGAGTCCGTGGCAACGATAAGGCTAAGGTTGTAGCACTTGCTCTTCTTGAGTTTCAGAAAGCAGACCTGCTGTTTACCAGTCTTGTCGTCCATGAGGACATGGAAGCGTTGGGAAGGAAAGAACATATCTTCCTCACTCGCAACGCTGACAAACAGTATCCTGGCCTGGAAGATTTCCAGAAATCAAGCACTCGGGATATCCCCCGACTTGTCGGCGTCCCCGCATAGTTGAAATCCAACTCAGACGCTGAGAAAAAATAGAAGGCGTCCACGTCGCCCTATTTCCCTATCTGTTCTACCGACATATCTGGTACCGGCTCAAACGGGGAGATGCCCGCGCATCAGCGGGTTGAACGCAGCATGACACGGCACAGGTCCAGCGTCTGAGCAATCCCGGATTCGGCCCCGGCCCTCTTGACCCTGATTGACACCATCCCGAACCCGTGTTATCTTCTCCCGCAGTGCCCCATCCTGTTTCAGGCAGGTCCTCACAGCCGTCTGCAACCGCAACCGGTTGCACGGCGCAAGTTCTTCGAAAAATCTGCCAGTGATTGTCCGTTCTACGAGTCCATTTCACCATGCAAAGGAGCGACGCAAAATGACACAACGCGCAATGAGCCGACGTGACTTCATGCACGTGGCAACCGCAACATCTGTCGGCGCCCTGATCGCCGCCTGTGCACCTGCTGCCGCACCGTCGGCGGGAGATGACGGCGGGGGCGGAGCGGCGATGGAAGAGGTGACCATCGAGTTCTGGGTCAACCAGCCGATGGCCCGCTCCGAAGGGTTGTGGCACACGCTGATGGCCGAGTACGAGGAGATCAACCCCGGCGTCACCGTATCCTCGCTCATCATCCCGCACCGCGACTATGAGCCCAAGGTGCTCACCGGCCTGGCCGGCGGCACCGTCGGCGACCTTCTCGACGTCCATCCCATGCACAACGCCACCATGGCGATGCGCGGCGCGCTCATGCCGCTGGATGAGCTGATGCCCACGCTCGGTGTCGGCGAAGACGAGATGACCAAGGCCTGGGACTACAACGTCTGGCGCGGAAAGCGCTGGGCCATTCCCCGCTCCGACAACCCGACCATCATGCTCTACAACCGCAGCATGGTCGCCGAGGCCGGCATGGACGACCCCGCCGAGCTGTGGGCGGAAGGCAAGTGGGACATCGAGGCCTTCGACAACACGATGGACGCTGTCAGCGGCGGCGAGGGCGAAGATCGCGTTTACGGCTGCGCCCTGCCCGGCGGCGGCACGATCCGCATGCAGTGCGTCTGGATCTGGGGCAACGACGCCACCGTGTGGAACGCCGACGAGACCGCATCGGCCTTCAACAGCCCCAAGGCCATCGAGGCCTGGGAGTACATGACCGGCGCCGTGGCCAGAGGCTGGGCGCCCACCCCCGCCGAGAGCAACATTCCCGGCGGCTGGGTGGCGATGATGGGACAGCGGCGTCTGTGCATGCAGTGGCCGGGCGCGCAGTTCGTCCTCGGCGGCCAGGCGCAGTTCATCCCCGAAGACGTCATGTCGGAGATGCAGCTGGTGCCGCTCAACACGCTGTGGAACGGCAACCGCGAAGTGCGCAACGCCACCAACTCCCACGGCATCTACCTGCAGACCGACCACGTGGACGAGTCCTGGGCCATGTGCCAGTACCTGATCTCGGACGACGCCCAGTTCCGCATCATCCGCGAGCGCTGGACTTCGCCGATGGTCAAGCGCCATGCCGAGAGCGAAGCATGGCTGGGTAGCCTCGAGCCGAGCCTGGAAACGGCGGAGATGTGGGAAGACTCCTTCAACAACATCCGCGCCTTCTCGCACCTGCCGCGCCAGCAGGAGATGGACAACCTGATCCAGGCGGCCAAGGACCGCATCATTCTCGGTGATGCCACGGCCCAGGAGGCGATGGACGATGTCGCCGCCGAAGTCGATGCCATCATCGCCGAAGTGGAAGTAGAGATCCAGGAAGCTGGACTGTAAATCGTGATCAGTGGATAGTGGTCAGTGAGAGCCGCTGACCACTATCTCTCCTTTAATGCGGGGAGCGGCCCATGGCAGACGCCGTACAGGTGGGGGTGAGCAGCCCTGTTCAGACCCAAAAGCCGAGATGGTCGCGCAAGGTCAAAGCCGATAACATCGCCGGCTATCTGTTCCTGGCGCCATGGATAATCGGCTTCCTGGCGTTTATCGTCGGCCCCATGCTGGCCTCCGGCTATCTGTCGCTTACCAAGTACTCCGGCTTCGGTGACGCCAAATGGGTCGGCTTCCAGAACTACGACAAGATCTTCCAGGACGATCTCTTCTACACCTCGCTGTACAATACCACCTACTTCGCCTTTCTCGGCGTGCCCGCCCAGTTGCTCGTAGCGCTCTGCCTGGCCGTTCTCCTCAACATGAAGGTGCGCTACGTCAACGTCTTTCGTACCGTCTACTACATCCCGACGGTTACGCCTGCGGTCGCCAACGTCTTCCTGTGGGTCTGGATCTTTAACTTCGACTTCGGCCTGATCAACTCGCTGCTGCGCCTGGTGGGGATCTCGCCGGTCAACTGGCTGTGGGACCCGCAGATCGTCAAGCCGGCGCTGATCCTGATGAGCCTGTGGTCGGTGGGGCAGCAGATGGTGATCTTCCTGGCCGCGCTGCAGGGCGTTTCCGAAGAGCTGCTGGAGGCGGCATCGATCGACGGCGCCAGCAACTTCCGCCGCTTCATCAGAATCACGGTCCCTCTGATCAGCCCGGTCATCTTTCTTAACCTCATCATCGGCATTATCAATCTGTTTCAGACCTTCACCGTCGCATTTATCGCCACCAAGGGCGGGCCGATCAACTCCTCTCTCTTCTACGTGCTCTATATCTATCGCAAAGGGTTCGAAAGCTTTTCCATGGGCTATGCCTCGGGGCTGGCCTGGATCCTGTTCATGATTATCCTGGTGATCACCGCCATCCAGTTCTATTTTGCCCAGAATTGGGTCTATTATGAGAGTGGCGGCGCGCCGAGCTAGAACGCCGGTGGTCGGTCGTGATCACGAGCCGCGACGCATAGGCTGCTTCTTCGGAGGAATGCATTGGTAGATCGAGAAGAAAAGTATATCGGGTCGATTTCCGGGAAGTTAGCCGCGTATATTCTGCTGGCGTTCGGGGCGGTGATCTCATTGATGCCGCTCTACTGGCTGGTTATGACCTCGTTGCGGCCGGCGGGAGCCGAATTCACCTACCCGCCCGAATGGATCCCCTCTTCCTTTCACCCGGAAAACTATCCGACTGCCTGGCGTCGGGCTCCCTTCTGGCTCTTCACGTTCAACAGCGTTCTGGTCACCTTTCTGGCCACGTTGGGCACCCTCCTCACCGCCTCGATGGCGGCCTACGCCTTTGCCCGCGTCCCCTTCTATGGGCGCAACGTCTGGTTCGGGCTCACGCTCTCGACGATGATGCTGCCGTGGGCGGTCACGCTGATCCCGCGCTTCCTGCTCTTCAAGTATATGCAGCTGTTTGATTCGCTGTGGCCGCTCTTTTTGCCGTTCTGGTTCGGAGGCGGCGGCTTCTACATCTTCCTCATCCGTCAGTTCATAATGACGCTGCCGGTCGAGATGGAGGAGGCGGCCGTTGTCGACGGCGCCTCGCGTGTGCGCATCTTTTTCATGATTACGATGCCGCTCACCAAGCCTGCCATCGCGGCTGTGGGCGTATTTTCCTTCATCCACCATTGGAACGACTTCATATCGCCGCTGATTTACACCAACCGCGAAGAGACGCGCACGTTGGCGTTGGGTTTGCGCTACTTCGGCGATGAACAGTTCACCGAGTTCCGGCTCATCATGGCCGTCGCCACACTGATGCTTGTCCCCGTCCTGGTCGTCTTCTTTGCCGCCAACAAGTATTTCGTCTCCGGCGTCGCCCTCTCCGGCCTGGCCGGGCGCTAGGGGCGTACCTGGTTTTCAGTTCATAGTTTTCAGGTGACTGCTAAGTCCTTGCCC
>VYDA01000144.1 GCA_009843665.1 Caldilineaceae bacterium SB0675_bin_29
CCCCAAATCTGGGACGCACCATTCAGCGCGCTGCATTTGACCACCCACCCCTGTTTCTGGTAGACTTGCCTTCGTGCCTACTTCCAGCACGCCCCCATCGTCTAGAGGACTAGGACTCAGGCCTTTCAAGCCTGCAACAGGGGTTCGAATCCCCTTGGGGGTACAGTGGAGCCGCCCAGTTGGGCCGGCCGAACCAGCATCCGCGGTGCCAAGAGAGCCCAATGTCATATGGCGGTCTGACCCCAGCATGACATCGGGTCTTTTTTGTGCAGAGGAAAGCTGTGAAGATTCTCCGCATTGAAGTCGCCAACCGACACGGCCAGGTAGAACCCGGGATTACGGCCGCTGCACACAGGTTGGGGATCGATTCACTCCGCTCCTGTAGCCGGACAAATCTGTACTTTCTGACAAGCCTCTCATCTGAACTCCCTGGCCCCGTCCATATCGAAAAGCTCTGCGCCTTTCTCTTGGTTGATCCCGTCATCGATTCGGCCCTGGTTGTTTCCCATCCTCCCACGCCCCGGGTAAGCGGTGCGGTTCAACCCCCGGCTGAAACGATGAACTACGTGATCGAGGTCGCCCTGCGCCCAGGCGTAACCGACGTGGCCGCCCGCGTGCTCGAACGCGGCGCTGCTGAACTGGGTATCGACGATCTGGTGGCTGCAACCGCGATCCAATATCGCCTGACCGGTGAACTGTCCCAGGATGACCTGCACAGGCTGGCCCAGGATCTCCTCTGCAACGACACCATCGAGCGCTACAGCATCGGCGCCATCGAACCCCTCTTCGGTCACAGCAGCGTTGCCCGCGACCATGTGGAACGGATCCCGCTGACCGGCCTCTCCGAAGATGAGCTCCTCGATTGCAGTCGCAACCGCCTGCTCTCCCTTGACGCCCAGGAGATGAAGGAGATTCAGAGCTTCTACGACGAGATCGGCCGCGATCCCACCGATGTCGAACTGGAAACACTGGCCCAGACCTGGAGCGAGCACTGCGTACACAAGACCTTCAAAGCTGACATAGCCTTTACGCGACGATCAGCCAGCGGTGAGGCCATCTCATTCGACGAGATTCAGGGGCTGCTGCGTAACTACATTCAGGCAGCAACCGAAAAGGTAAACCGTCCCTGGGTGTGCTCTGCCTTCGTTGACGACGCCGGCATCATTGAATTCGATGATCAATTCGATCTCGCCTTCAAAGTGGAGACCCACAATCACCCCTCTGCTCTCGAGCCTTTCGGCGGGGCCAACACCGGCATCGGCGGCGTCGTCCGCGACATCATCGCCGTCTCCGCCCGGCCTATCGCTTGCACAGACGTCCTCTGCTTCGGACCCCAGGATCTGCCTTCCACCGAGCTCCCGTCAGGCCTCCTGCACCCGGCACGCGTCAAGGAGGGAGTCGTCGCCGGAATCGGCGACTACGGCAACAAGCTCGGCCTGCCGACCGTCAACGGCGCCGTCATCTACGACTCAGGGTACCTCGGCAATCCCCTCGTCTTCTGCGGTGCGGTCGGCCTGCTGCCCAAGGGAACACATCCCACAGAACCACGGCAGGGAGACCGCATCGTTGTCCTCGGCGGACGCACCGGTCGCGACGGCATCCACGGAGCAACCTTTTCCTCAGCCGAGTTGACCCAGGACACACATTCCGAGTCCGGCAGCGCCGTCCAAATCGGCGACCCCATCACCGAAAAGGGGCTCATCGAACTGGTCGAAGCCGCCCGCGACAAGCGCCTTTACAACGCCATCACCGACTGCGGCGCCGGTGGTCTTTCTTCTGCCGTCGGCGAGATGGGCGAAGCGCTTGGCGTAGACATTGAGTTGCAGGACGTTCCACTGAAATATCCCGGCTTGACGCCATGGGAAATCTGGCTTTCCGAGGCCCAGGAACGAATGGTCCTGGCCGTACCGCCCGCACACCTTCCTCAGCTCCAGGAACTGGCCGACCTCTGGGAAGTCGAGATACGCGACCTGGGCCACTTCAGCGGCGATGGCTGGCTGCGCGTGCACTATGACGGCCGCGCCGTTGCCGAGCTGCCCATGTCCTTCCTGCACGACGGGCTTCCCATCCCGCAACGGACAGCCCACTACCACGAGCCCGATCCGGACCTGCCCACACTTCAGACCGTTTTGGAAAATGTCCGCTCCCAGCCGGAGCCCAAAGATCTCCTCGTCCGCATGCTGGGCCATCCTACAGTGGCCAGCAAAGAACGGATTGTTCGCACCTATGACCACGAAGTACGCGGCGGTACACTCGTCCGTCCCTTTGTCGGCCCGCACATGGACGGACCTTCAGACGCCGCAGTCCTCAAGCCCATCGGTACTTGGGGCCACCAGCGCGCCTTCGCCCTCAGCGCAGGCATAAACCCTCTTCTGGGAAAACGCGACTGCTACGCCATGGCCGTCAGCGCCGTCGACGAATCTTTTCGCAATGCCGTCTCAGTCGGCGCAGACCCGGATCAGATCGCGATTCTGGACAACTTCTGCTGGGGTAATCCCACCTTCCCCGATCGGCTGGGCGCCCTCGTGCGCGCCTGCCAGGGCTGCTACGACGCCGCCGTCACATACAACGCCCCCTTCATTTCCGGTAAGGACAGCCTCTACAATGAGTTCGAAGGCCAGCCGATCCCGGGTACGCTTCTTATTTCCGCCTTGGGCATCGTGCCCGACATGCGCCGCACTTGCACATCCAACCTGAAGCAGTCGGGAAACCACATATTCATCGTGGGAGAAACGTGTGAAGAACTGGGGGGATCTCTCCTCAGCCAGCTGTTACAATGGGATGGTGGCAATCCGCCAACCATGCCTGCAGAACCTCTGATGCGCTATCGGGCAGTCCACGCAGCAATGCAGGCCGGCCTGGTCCGAAGTTGCCACGATCTCAGCGAAGGCGGACTGGCCGTGGCCCTGGCCGAAATGTGTCTCGGCGGACGCCTGGGCGCGGCCGTGGACATTGCGGCCGCAGTGGGAAGCGATCTGACCCACCCATTCATCCCGCTCTTCAGCGAAACCAACGGTCGACTCCTCCTGGAAGTGACCCCCGCTGAAAGGGCTGCATTTGAGGACATACTGTCGGACATTCCATTTGCGCTCATCGGCACCGTCACCGATTCCCAAACGCTCTCTGTGGCCATGAACCGGCAGCCCATCTTTGACCTGTCACTGGACGAAATCCTCTCAGCCTGGAACGGGGCTGAAACCGCGTGATAATCTTACATCTCATCTCTGTACGACAGGACTGCGACCCACCGGCATGGCTATGAACCTGCCCGTCCTGATCCTGCACGCCACCGGCACCAATCGCGATGCCGAGGCGGCGCGGGCTTGTGAGCTTGCCGGCGCCTCTCCGCAGATCGTTCACATAAATCAGTTGCGGCGTGGTGTCCGTCGCTTCTCCGAATTTGGCATGCTTGTTCTTCCGGGCGGATTCTCCTACGGCGATGCCCTCGGGGCCGGCGTCCGTCAGGCGCTCGACTTCCGCGTCTTTTTCCACGATGAGTTGACGAGATTTATCGAATCAGGTAAACCCGTTTTGGGCATCTGCAACGGCTTTCAAACTCTGGTCAAGGCAGGACTCCTGCCCGGTCCCGCCGGCGCCGCCAGACACGACAATGATGAAGCGCTCTCACTCACACGGCGAGAGGTGACGCTAACTCACAACGCAAACAATCGCTTCGAGTGCCGCTGGGTCCATCTGGCCGTCGAGCAGGGCGCGAAAGCGGACTGTTTGGCGCACGTAGAGGGTTCGGTGTTCTGCCCCGTGGCCCACGGAGAGGGCAACTTCCAGGTTACCGATGACGAGGCACTCAGGCAATTGGAAAGCGAAGGGCTCGTCGCCTTTCGATACGTTGACGCTGGTGGACGGCCGGCCGCCGGGCGCTACCCCTTCAACCCCAATGGCTCCGTCGGCGACATCGCCGGCATCTGTAATCGAGCCGGCAACGTAATCGGTCTTATGCCCCACCCGGAGGATCACGTCGAGCCAATTCAGAACCCTCTCGGCGGAAAGGAGGGGCTTGGACTCTCGCTTTTTCAAGCCATGATTGGTAGTGCATCCAGTTGAGGAACCGCCGCAGCGAAACTTGCGAACTCTTTCCAGCAAAGGAGTAGCCGCTATGAACACCGCTTTACTGAACCAGACCTTCCCCGGCCTCGACCTGGACTTTCTCGGTCCAAGGCAGAGCGGCAAGGTACGCGACATTTACGCACGCGACGACCGGCTCATCCTGATCACGACCGATCGCCTGTCTGCCTTCGACCACATCCTCGGCCTCGTTCCTTTCAAGGGACAGGTGCTCAATCAGCTTTCGTCCTTCTGGTTCGAACAGACTCAGGACATCGTTGCCAATCACTTTCTCGAGTCTCCGGACCCAAACGTGACGATTGCCCGTAAGTGTCGCCCCCTGCCGGTTGAAGTCGTCGTGCGCGGATACATTTCCGGGGTAACCAAGACCAGCCTCTGGTATCAATACAGCCGAGGCGAGCGCACCATCTACGGTATGGACTTCCCGGATGGATTCAGAAAGAATGATCGACTTCCCCAGCCCGTCATCACGCCCACGACAAAGGCCGAAAAGGGCGGCCACGACGAGCTTATCACCAGCAAGGAAATCGTGGAGAAGGGGTTGGTTGCGGGTGACCTGTGGGAGGAGGTTTGTGCTGCAGCACTGGCCCTTTTCGCCCGCGGTCAGGAAATGGCAGCCCGCGGCGGGCTTCTCTTGGTGGACACCAAGTATGAGTTCGGACTGTCCGACGAAGGCCAGCTCCTTCTGATTGATGAAATCCATACGCCCGATTCCAGCCGGTTTTGGACGGCGACAAGCTATGATGAGGTCCGCGCCCGCAGCGAGCGCAACGGAAACCAGGAACAGGAAGTCGTCGAACCGGAAAACTTCGACAAGGAGTTCGTTCGACTGGCATACGCGAAGCGCGGCTACATCGGCGATGGCCCCCCTCCCCCCCTGGAGCAGGAGCTGGCTGCTCAGGCCAGCCAGCGTTACGTGGAATGCTACGAACGCCTGACAGCCCAGTCCTTTGCTGCAGGCCGATTCCCGGTGGCCGACCGCGTGGCCGGGAATCTCCGCACCTATTTCGGTCAGCAATAGCACAGCTCTACAGATCAGGATCTGCTCATTGTGAAAGCCTCAGACAGCGCGCCTCTTGTCGGTGTGATCATGGGAAGCGATTCCGACTGGGAACGGTGCATGAAGTTCTCTTCGGACACGCTGGCCGAATTCAATCTGCCGCACGAGTGCAGGGTTGTGTCTGCCCATCGTACGCCCGATTGGATGAGCGAATATGCCGCCGGCGCAGCCGCACGCGGCCTTGAGGTGATCATCGCCGGCGCCGGCGGTGCCGCCCACCTGCCCGGCATGGTGGCCGGCCACACCCTGCTGCCGGTCATCGGCGTACCGGTTCAAAGCCAGGCCTTGAATGGCATCGACTCGCTCCTTTCCATCGTCCAGATGCCCGCCGGCGTACCAGTGGCGACCATGGCCATCGGCAGAGCAGGCGCCATAAACGCAGCTCTGCTTGCAATTTCGATTCTGGGGATCTCGCGACCACACTTGAGGCAGAAACTCCAGGAATATCGCGACGCCCGTGCTGACCAGGTGCTGGCTACGCGC
>VYDA01000267.1:0-628 GCA_009843665.1 Caldilineaceae bacterium SB0675_bin_29
CGTCCGTTGACGTGTCCGCGTCCGAGCCCAGCAGAATCTGCAGAATCTCTGTCGCACCTTCTTCAGCCGCAAGAGTAAGGGGCGTACGGTCAAAATAGCCTTCTGCATGGACGTCCGCGCCGGCAGCGACCAGGATCTTCACGATCTCCACGTCGCCCTGCTCCACCGCTTCGTGAAGGGGGGTATTGCCGCCGAAGCCTTCGGCCGCGTTGACATCCGCACCCGCTTCAACCAGAAGCCGCACCATCTCGACATCACCCTTCTCTATCGCGGTGTAGAGCGCCTCACTTCCAATGGATGGCGTCGATGCAGCTTCCTTGTCCTCGCCGCCCGCTGACGTGTCAGTGTCCGGACCCGACCCCAACAGGATCTGCAGAATCTCTGTCGCGCCTTCTTCAGTTGCAAGAGTGAGGGGCGTACGGTCAAAATAGCCTTCTGCATGGACGTCCGCGCCGGCAGCGACCAGGATCTTCACGATCTCCACGTCGCCCTGCTCCACCGCTTCGTGAAGGGGGGTATTGCCGCCGAAGCCTTCGGCCGCGTTGACATCCGCACCCGCTTCAACCAGAAGCCGCACCATCTCGACATCACCCTTCTCTATCGCGGTGTAGAGCGCCTCACTTCCAAT
>VYDA01000267.1:638-5614 GCA_009843665.1 Caldilineaceae bacterium SB0675_bin_29
GCACCATCTCGACATCACCCTTCTCTATCGCGGTGTAGAGCGCCTCACTTCCAATCGATGGCGTCGATGCAGCTTCTTTGTCTTCCCCGCCCGCTGACGTGTCAGTGCCCGGACTCGACCCCAACAGGATCTGCATTATCTCTGTCGCGCCTTCTTCAGCCGCAAGAGTGAGCGGCGTACGACCCATGAATCCTTCCGATCCGATGTCCGCGCCAGCATTGACGAGGACCTGTACGATCTCCGAATTGCCCTGCGCTACGGCTTCGTGGAGGGCCGTATTGCCGCCGAAGCCTGCAGCTGCATTGACCTCCGCGCCCGTGTTTACCAGGAGGCGCACAATTTCGGGGTCGCCATGCTCTATCGCGTTAAATAGAGGGAATTCACCCCAAATGCGGAACGCTTCCTTTGGCTCTTCATTCAGGGCAAGACCCATGACCTGGAGCAGGCTGTTGTCAACTTCGGATCCAGTCGCTGAGATGAGGGTCTGAACGATCTCTTCGGAGAGAAACACGCGCAAAGTCTCGGAGACAATGTACGCTATCGCCGACTGCAAGGGAATCTGCCCAAGGACGGCAGGGTCAACATCCGAGCCGGCGGCAACAAGAATACCCGCATAATCCGCCACGAGACTCTGCGAGAGAGCCTTGATAAGTTCTTCAACCTCAGCACCTGCGCTCGCGGCGGCGAGGATTTTAGCCAGTCCCACCGGAAAGCTGCGGACAAATGCTGTGATCGCATCTGCTGTCTTGTCGTCGTAAAATCCGATGTCATGCAGTTCTGCGATGCCAGCCTCTAAATCAGCGTCTTCCGACATACCGGTCAGCAGGAACTCGGCAACCTCATCTTCACTACCGGTATTGACACCTTCGGCGGTTAGAACAGGCAAGGTGTACTTGACGGTGATCTGTACAAGCTCTTCAATAACGATGTTCAGGGATGTGTCGCCCAAAGCTTGCGTCTCGATGTCCGAACCTTCCTCACTCAGAACCTCAGCAAGAGACGAAACAACCTCCTGCGACATCTCGGTGATCGCAGCGTCAAGTTCTCCGGACTCTTCGAGGAAAACGTACATAAGCAGAAAACCAAGCAACATCTCGGTCTCTTCATCCGCCTCCATTACGCTTTCTGCATGCAGACAAGGCAAACCCTCGCCTTCAGCACCGGCAGCAACGAGTACCTCCACAACCTCCGCAGCATCGTTTCTCTGTGCTATGCGGAGTGGTGATTCACCGAAGCCATCCAGCACGTTAGCGTCTGCGCCGGCGGCAACAAGAGTCTGCACTAACTCGCTGGACCCTTTCTCCGCCGCAATACTGAGAGGAGTACTATAGGCATCGTCACACGCGTTCAGCTCCACGTCTGTCGCAGCGAGACAGGCAACCCAGTCCGCTCTGCCCAGCCGCACTGTGTCGTGTATTTCGTGCAGTTCTCCGCAACTGCCAGGCTTAGCGGCAAGCTCGTCAATGATCCACCTGCTGTCGCCAACTTTGCTGGCGGACAGGACTGTAGATGAATCGATGTGCTCGGCGTGACAAATGAACAGGAGAGCGGGTTCAAAATAGGCGAGGCATGCTGACGTGCTTCCAACAACGACTGTTGCGGCACTCCCGCTAACTTGGCAACTCTCCCCTTGGCTTAGTGCCATTCCTGCCTGGCAGGCCTGCAGGCCAGAAACAGACTGGAGTGCCGTCTCGGACTTGGTGTCCCCTTCTTGCGCGGCTGCCGTGTTTGCGAGCCCCAAAGGCAGGACTGTCGCTGTGCAAGAAAGTAGCACGACCAGCAAAAATGCCACGGCCATCTTTGACTTCTGCAAGGACATTTCGATGTTCACTGTCGGTGCCTCCGTAAAGTATCAGATTGGTGTGAGGTTCTGGCTGAGTGCGGTTGCGTATCGCTTATCGACGTAGGCCTGTTTCATGCCTACATTGCCATATATTGCAAGTACGGGAGGCGGTTCGCATGAGTGCCTGATCCTATCGAAGCCTCCCGAGGGACAAGCCGCAGTAGCAGGCCTGGCGCAACGCATGACAGCCGCCGCCCGCCCGCTAAGTTGGGACGGAATGGCGTCGCCTGGCGTCTCGTCTTCGAAGTCGAGCGCCTGCAAGATCTTCAGATTGCCCACGGATAGTGGTGTCGCGCCGAGCAGCATGTCGCCTCGCGAGTTCCAAGTGGACCCGGGTACAGGGAAATCGGCACTTTACAATTTTACCCAATCTGTATCAGATTATTCTAAGAAACTAGAAGCAATTGCAACCTTTTTATGTTAGTTTTTGTCCAGATCCTCATCGCTGTGCCTGCGTACACTGGAGTCCGGCTACGCATCGAGCCTGAGCGTGCACAAGAGGACCCAGGACTTTCCGGCGCTGCAGTGGAGACGGAAATGTGAAGCGAGCAGACGAACTGGCCCAAGAGAACACCGCGTTACGGGAGCGACTTTCCAGGCTGAGCGAAGCGAGCCACCGTATAAACGAGAGTCTAGACTTCGGCACGGTCCTGACAAACGTACTGGAAAGCGCCTGCGCGTTAACTGGAGGCAAATCAGGCGTAATTACTCTCCTCGACGACTCGGGGCAGGTGCAGGACTTTTTCGCCCACGGCATTTCGTCCGAAAGAGCGCAGTCATTATGGAATATGCCCCAACATTCGAAGTTTCTCGATTACCTTGGCAAAATCTCCGAGCCGATGCGAGTCAAAGATTTGAAAAGCTATGCTAGGGATTTGGGATTTTCCGAATTCCCCCCGCCGACTACGGCTATCCCCGTCCTGTCCTTGCTGATGGCGCCGATACTACATCTGAACGAACTGGTAGGACACATCTACGTCGGCGAGAAAGGCGACGGCCGGGAATTTACCCTCGAAGACGAAGAAGTCTTGGTCGTGTTCGCCTCCCAGGCCGCTCTGGCTATCGCCAACGCTCGCCGCTACCGCGAGGAACAGGAAACCCGTGCCTATCTGGAAACGCTGATCAACACCTCCCCCGTAGGCGTGGCGGTTTTCAACGCCAAAACGGGTAAACTTGTATCGTACAATCGCGAAACGGAAAGAATGTTTATGACCCTGAGTTCGCCAGGCTACACCGTAGAAGAGCTTCTGAAGGTTATGACCGTTCGACGAGCGAGTGGATGGGAGTACACTTTGGCCGAAGGCCCCGTCGACAAAACCCTGAGGAGCGGCGAAACAGTGCGCTCCGAGGAGGTCGTCTATTCTGTCCCCGACGGACGTTCACTTACTGCCCTGGTAAACGGCACTCCCATCCGCTCAGACGAAGGGGACATTATCTCCTTTGTCTTTACCCTGCAGGATATGGCGCCGTTGAAAGAAATGGAACGAATGCGGGCCGAATTCCTGGCCATGGTGAGCCACGAACTGCGCACACCTCTCTCTTCTGTGAAAGGTTCGATTACGACTCTCCTGGATCCCTCCATCACGCTGAATCCCGCCGAAACGGACCAGTTTCACCAGATCATTGATACGCAGACCGATAGGATGCGCGAGTTGATCGCAGATCTTCTCGATGTGGCGCGCATCGAGTCGGGAACACTGTCGGTCCTCCCTAAACCCGCTGAGGTCGTGGATCTCATAGCCGAAGCCCAAAACGCCTTCCAAAGCGGCGGGGCCAAGCACGAACTTCAAATTGAATTCGAGCCCGACCTGCCGTTGATCATGGCGGACCGGCTGCGCATAATCCAGGTGCTGAGTAACCTACTCTCCAACGCGGCCAGGTACTCGCCCGAAAGGTTACCAATCAGGGTAAGCGCGTCGCGGGAAGGCCTCCTTGTCGTGATTTCAGTCTCCGACAAGGGCCAAGGCATCCCGGCCGAGAGTCTGCCCCATTTGTTCGGAAAGTTTTCTCGTAATGATGCCGAAAACCAGAGTGAGGAAACGGGTCTGGGGCTTGCAATCTGTAAGGGGATAGTCGAAGCCCACGGAGGCCGGATATGGGCCGAAAGTGACGGGCCGGGAACGGGAACGACCGTATCCTTCACGATTCCAGCAGTCGGGCAACCCATAAACGTCTTGCCTGCCAAAGGGACTCAACCCTTAAACCGCTCTTCCTCGCAAGCGATGGAGGAGCGAATGCGCATACTGGTGGTGGACGACGACCTGCTGGCACTCAGGTACGTTCGTGACACGCTTGCCAAGGCAGGCTACACGCCTATCGTGACGGGGGACCCGCAGGAGGCGCTCGTCCTCATGTATGAGAAGAAGCCCCGCCTGGCACTACTCGACCTCATGCTTCCGGGGACCGATGGCATCGACCTGATGAAGGAGATCCTTGAGATAAGCAGAGTGCCTGTCATCTTCCTGTCTGCTTACGACCAGGACCAACTGATTGCCCGGGCCTTCGACATGGGAGCGGCAGACTATGTAGTGAAACCGTTCTCGCCGACCGAGTTGACAGCCCGGATCAGGGGCGCGTTGCGAAAGTGGGCGGGCTCCGATCAACTGAGTCCGTTTGTACTGGGGGAGATGACCATCGACTATGTCACTCGCCAAGTGACCCTGGCGAGTGAACCGGTTCGCCTGACAGCTATCGAGTACCGGACGCTGGTCGAACTCTCGCAGCATGCGGGCCAGGTGGTGACCTACGAGTATCTGCTGAGAAAAGTATGGGAAATGGAGGGCGAGTTAGACCTCCGACCTATGCGTACCGTGATAAGTACGCTGCGACGCAGGCTGAACGACGACGCTGTCAACCCCACCTATATCTTCACCGAGCCGCGCGTCGGCTACCGTTTTGCAAACCCCGAGTCGCGTAAGGAGGATCCGCACAAATCACCTTGAAGCGCATCCAACCATACGTTGAAACCGCCCACGCCGTCAATTGCGGAGCCGTCGAGGTTGTTTTGTCAGGTCTTGTCTTCCTAAAGAGCGCGCGTGTTAGTACAACGAGAAAGTGAGCAGAAGGTTAGATTTCTACTGTTCGCATCGGAGATGATGTCGTCCAGAGTGAAGATCTGGCGAGGATCTGGAGG
>VYDA01000449.1 GCA_009843665.1 Caldilineaceae bacterium SB0675_bin_29
ATCGAGGACGCGCAGGAGACGGTCAACTTCCTGTACGGGCACAAGGCGTACATCCACTCGGCGGCGATGGGCACATTCCTGATGGAGAGGGACTCACCGGCCCATAAGTACCCGGAGTCATTTGGCGTTAGACGGATTATGGAGGATCCCTCCAAGGATCTGGCCATATATTTCGATTTTGAAGTCAGTACGGGCATGAACGAGCAGATGGCGGAAATGGTGCACGACAAGTTCCTGGAATCGCTTCCCCCCAAGCGCTATCCGCAGTTTTACATCAGTGATGTGTACCGCTTCCTGTATGCCAGTCATTTGAGCGAGCGGCGTCTTCCGCATCCACCCTGGCTGGTGCCGGAGGAAGGGGAACTGCAGTAGTTAGTAGTCAGTAGTCAGTAGCTAGTGGTCAGTGTCCCGGGCAGTCGGTACTGGACATTGACGACTGCTCATTAGCAGTACGAAAGCAGTACGAATCTATTCACACGTTAGTAATGGAGAGAAGAATGAGAAGAGTTGCACGTACACCTATTTCCCGGCGCGAGTTCATGCGCGTTTCGGGTGTGGCCGCTGCGGGTGCGGTGGCTGTGGCCTGCGGCGCGAGCGGCGAGCCGGAGCCGATGGAAGAGGCTGCGCCTGCCGACGACTCGGCGGCCGAGTCTTCCGAGGCGGCGCCGGCGGCTTCGTCGTCGCAGTACAGTGAAGCGCCGATGCTGGCTGATATGGTAGCGGCCGGCGATCTGCCGCCCGTGGACGAGCGTTTGCCGGTCAACCCGATGGTGATGCCTGTTTCTGAGGAGAACGGCAACTACGGCGGTACGTTCCGCCGCGGCTTCAAGGGCGTCTCCGACCGTTGGGGGCCGACGAAGATGCAGGACCGAGGGCTGTCCTGGTACGACCAGAACCTGAACATGCAGCCGCGCATGGCCGAATCGTGGGAGATCAACGACGACGCCTCCGAGTGGACGTTCCACCTGCGCGAGGGCATGAAGTGGTCGGACGGCACGGCTTTCACCACCGAGGCGATCCGCTGGTGGTGGGAAGAGGACGAGACCAACACGACGATCTCACCCAGCATTGGCGGCACGTGGGTTTCCGGCGCCGAGCGCACGCCGATGGAGCTCGAAATCGTCGACGACTCGACGGTAACATTCAAGTTCCCCTTGCCCAATCCTCTGTACGTCTTCCGGCTTGGCCGCCAGACAAGAAATCTCTATCTGCCCGGCCACTATCTAAAGCAGTTCCACATGGATCTGACCGACGACCAGGATAAGCTGCAGTCACAGGTGGAAGAGGCCGGCTTTAACAGCTGGGAAGAGTACTATACGGACCGGCGGTGGTGGTACCTGAACCCGGACCTGCCCAGCATCGGACCCTGGATCTCCAAGAACGAGCTTTCCAACGAGCTGTTCCTGATGGAGCGCAACCCCTACTTCTTCGGCGTTGATTCAGACGGCAGGCAGCTGCCCTACGTCGACGACGTTACGCACAGGCTGTTCGAGACGAATGACGTATTCGACCTGCGCATCATTAACGGCGAGATCGACTTCCAGGCCCGTCACGTCAATATCGGCAACTTCACCCTCTACAAGGAGAATGAAGATGCCGGCGACTACCAGGTCTTCCTGGGTTCCGCTTCGGGCCACTCGGCGATCCAGTTGAACCTGTCGACCAAGAACGAACGGCTGGCGGAGTTCTTCAACGTGCGCGACGTGCGGATCGCGCTGTCGGTAGCGGTGGACCGCGTGGCGCTCAACGAGCTGGTGTGGGACGGACTGATGACGCCACGGCAGTACAGTCCGCTGGAGAGCTCGGCGCAGGCGTACCCGAAGCAGGCGAATGCGTGGATCCAGTATGATCCGGACATGGCCAACCAGTTGCTGGACGATGCCGGTTACGCGGAGAAGGACAGCGACGGTTTCCGGCTGTTCAACGACGGCAGCGGAGATACGCTGAGCTTCGTCATTGAAGGGACGGCACAGCCGGGCACCACGAGCGAAGATACGGTGCAGGAAGTGATCAAGTACTTCGCAGCGGTGGGCGTCAAGGCGGCGTACAAGGGCTTTGAGCGCTCGCTGTACGAGGAGCACCACGGCGCGAACGAGATCGAAGCGGCATGGTGGGGCGGAGACCGCACGGTCGTGCCGCTGGTCAACCCGACGATCTGGACATGCGAACAGCCGGACCGGCCGTGGGCAGCCGGTTGGGCGCACTGGCGCAACAGCGGCGGCACCAGCCCGGCAGGCGTCGAGCCGCCGGCAGGCCACTGGGTGTGGACGATCTGGGAGATCTGGGACGCGATCAAGATCGAACCGGATCCGGACAAGCAGACGGCGATGTTCCACGAGATTCTTGACATCTGGGCAGAGGAACTGCCGATGATCGGCTATCTGGGCGAGCGCCCGGCGCCGATTATCGTCAAGAACGGTGTCAGGAACTATCTGCCCGGCTTCCCGCTGGACGATACGACCGGTGACGAGCATCTGCTGCACACCGAGACCTACTTCTGGGAAGATCCGGACACGCAGAGTACGTAGAACGGCGAGGAGAGAGTGAAGAGAAGAGAGGAGTGAGAGGATAGAGTATCTCACTCCTCTCACTTCGCTCATATCTCTTCGCTTCTTTCTTTTCGGGGGTTTTCATGCTGGCCTATATTGTTCAACGTGTTTTGTTGATCATTCCGATGCTGATCGCGATTTCGATTCTGTCGTTCGCCGTCATCCAGCTGCCGCCGGGTGATTTTCTGACTTCGTATGTTGCACAGCTGCGGCAGGAAGGGGATGAGGTCGACGAGGCGGAGTTGGAGTCGCTGCGACAGCGTTACGGGCTGGGCCAGCCTGCTTATGTGCAGTATTTCAAGTGGATTTACGGGGTATTGGTGAAGGGCGACTGGGGACAGTCGTTTGAGTGGCAGAAGCCGGTGAGTGAGTTGATCTGGGAACGCCTGGGGCTGACGATGGCGCTATCGATGGGGGCGCTGCTTGTCGGCTGGTTTATCGCAATACCGGTGGGGGTCTATTCGGCGACCCATCAATACTCGTGGCTGGATTATCTGATGACGACGTTCAGCTTTATCGGCCTGGGGACACCGGGTTTTCTGCTGGCGTTGATCGTGCTCTTTCTGGCCCAGCGCTTGCTGGGCATGAATGTGGGCGGCCTGTTCTCTGACGAGTATGTTCTGGAGCCGTGGAGCTGGCCGAAGATTGTGGATATGTTGAAGCACATCTGGGTGCCGATGTTGATCGTGGCGGTGAACGGCACGGCAGGCAACATCCGCATCACGCGCGCCAACCTGCTGGACGAGCTCAACAAGCCGTACGTGGAAACGGCGCGGGCGAAAGGGGTGCGAGAAAGGGCGCTGATCTGGAAGTATCCGGTGCGGGTGGCGCTCAACCCGTTTTTCAGCACGGTTGGCTGGTCGCTGGCGAGCCTGGTTTCGGGCACGACGCTGGTGGCGATGGTGTTGAGCCTGCAGACGACGGGGCCGCTGCTGTTGCGTTCGCTTACTTCGCAGGATATGTACCTGGCGGGCAGTTTTCTGTTTCTACTGAGCACGCTGACGGTCATCGGCACGTTGCTGTCGGATATTCTGCTGGCGGTGGTTGATCCGCGTATACGGTTGGAGTAGAACTGCAGTTTTTAGTAGGCAGTTTTTAGTTTTTAGTGGCGTGCCGCGTGCGGAGGGGGTTGGGGTAGTTTGACGAATGCTGCATCAAGCGCTGTCGCGGCCGGTTCAAGCGGCTCTGCTCCGGCGAGGTCGGAAGCCTATGTCGATATGCCTGCTAATGATTGAGTTACTCTGTTTCCCCATCCCCGCCATTTGCCGATGAGCCAGCTCGCGAGCAGTTCACAGTTTCCAGGCTCCGGCGCCGGTCGTCACAAATGTCCTTCCAGTTTGTTGCACATGTCGTCAATGAGCAGATACGCTCATAGACAAGAGTCGTCAAAGTAGGTTATTATTTGGATGGTCCTCCGAGTGAGCTATTCTGGTTATTGGAGACTTTCAGAGTTAACTCAAGAAGGGGCTTGTTTCAAACGCTAAGTAGCGCAAGGCCCTACTTGCAGAAGAAGGTCGATTCCAGCAGATCTCCGACAGTTCCTCCGTTTTTCAACAGTCAGATAACAGTTTTGGCTGCGGGCCTCACGGTTGACAGCGGCACTGTAGACCGAACTCTTGCCGACTCTGACCTGGATTGCTACTTCACCACTTTACAGAAAGGAAAACAGTTATGACCGACCTTGCAGTTTCTCGACGCGTATTTCTCAAGACGGCAGGTGTGGCGGCGTTAGGGATAGGCCTGGCGGCCTGCCAACCGATACCCCCGATGGCCGACGGTGAGGCCGCGATGGGCGAGGTAACCGCTGCCGAGGTGACGGACCCCGAAAGCCTCAAGGCCTGGGTCGACGGAGCGAAGGCGCATTTCGAGTCGATCACGGATATGAACGTATTCGCGAAGTTGAGGGAGGGGCTGAAAACGGAGGGCTACTGGAAATCCGGCTCGACGTTTCTCATCATCTTCCTCATGAACGGAGACGCGTTCATTCACGGGAACGATCGTGAAGCGGAAAGCAAAAACCTGATGGGCGTCGAGGATGAACGCGGAATCAAGGTCGTCGAGGAACTCTTCGCGGCCGCTGCCGAAGGCGGCGGTTTCGTCGAATACTACGACGACGGGCTGAAGACAGCATACGCTGTCGAATACATCTCCGGGATCACGGAAAGGCGATTCGTGCTGGTCGGGGGCCTCTCGAAAGACGTCTCCGATGTCCCGATCACGATCGCGGATCTGCCGAAGCCCCCGGTCACGGCGTCGGAGGTGGTGGACCGGGAGACACTGATCGCATTTGTGGATGCGGCGGCGGAGACCTACCAACAGGCGGTACTTTCCGAGGGTTACAGCGCCCTCACGGGGGTCAGAAACGCTTTCCGGGTGGAAGGCGGGGACTGGAAGTCGGGCTCCATCTACCTGTATGTGGTGAGCGGCGGGGGCGTTACCCTGTTTCACGGGTCCGAGCCGTTTCGCGAAGGGCAGACCACGGACATGACGCGGACGGACTCCAAGGGGGTGCCGTTCGCCGAGTTGCTGATTGGTGTGGCACGGCGCGAGGGTAAGAGTTTTCTGCGATATCACTACGATAACCCGGCCATCGAAGGAGACGAGGAGACCGGTTCGCCGAAGTTCGGCTACGCCGTGAGCTTCCCGGTGCCCAACTCGGAGCAGAGGGGCGTCATCGGTTCCGGCATCTATGTCGACGAAGGGGAGGAGTAAACCTGGGCGAAGGGGAGCCGGCGTCGGCTCCATTCTCAGCCAACGGCAGGGCGATCCCCCGGCCGATGCCGTGTTGGCTGCCTGCGCCGGCTGTGGCGTCAGTAGTCAGTGGTTAGTGGTCAGTGGTTAGTGGGTTAGTGGTCAGAGACCGCGCGGGTAGGTGGTGAATCGCGAGAACTGACCGCACAAATCTGCGGATTTCCTCTCAGAAGTCATTTCTCAAATTCAACAATCGAGGAGTCGATGACGGTTGTCTGGCCTGAGTTTTGCAGGCCGGTAGTGTTGTCGATTCACGAGGGCACCCACAAGGGGTGCCCCTACGAGGCGTGGTGGCAGGAAGGCCGCGTTTGGGG
>VYDA01000086.1 GCA_009843665.1 Caldilineaceae bacterium SB0675_bin_29
ATGCTGACCTGGGACGACGTCGCCCGCCTCCATCCACTCGACGTATTCGGGAATGCGCAGAACGCCATGCGAATCGTGTCCGGCCAGGTTGGCCTGCACCAGGTGTTCAGCAACAGTCCCGGCCTCGTCCTGCCCCAGGCCGGCGGCAACGAAAATCTCCTGAGCGATGGCTGTCAGTTTATGAGGAGAAAATTTGGGCATGCTTTTCTGAAGTATAGCTGCGGAGCAAACTCTCCGGCCAACTTCTTCCGAAACTGTGGAAGACCTGATTGGGCAGGTGTTCGCTCAATACTGCCCAAACCAGAGTTGTCGAACGAGCCCCTCCGAGTCGATACCGCCATCACTGTCCATAGCCGTTTTCGCCGAATTCAGCGCCGCCGCCGCCTTTAAGTCGGCGAATGCGCCTTCGGCCAGGCCAAGGTTGTTCTTGGCAAGGCCCCGACTAATGAATGCTTTGGCATAGTCGTGCTTGAGTTGGAGTGCCCTGTCGTAATCGATGATGGCGTCCTGGAATCGACCGAGATTGGCCCTGGCAAGCCCCCGATGAAAGTAGGTGTGGGCATGGTCGGGCTTGGACAGGAGAACTTGGTCATAGTCGGCAATGGCAGTCTGAAATTGGCCCAGTTTCTCTCTTGCAAGGCCCCGGTGGAAGATGGCACTTACATGGCCGGGTTGCAGTTCGAGGGCCTGATCGTAGTCGACAATGGCCTCCTGGTATCGACCTAAAGTGGCCTTCGCATAGCCTCGGAAGATGTGAGCACCAGCATTGTCGGGTTGCAACTGGAGAGCCCGGTCCAAATCGACAATGGCGTCCTCGTTCTGATCGAGGCGCATGTAGGTAACGCCGCGCCCATAATAAGCCCCGGCATGGTCCGGTTCGTACAGGAGAGCCTCTTCAAAGTCGGCCAGAGCCTCCTGATGCAGACCAAGGCAGGTCTTGGCATTGCCCCGATGTGCGAAGGCATCGGCATGGTCGTGCTTCAGCCGGACCGCTCTGTCAAAGTCGGCGATGGCTGCCTCGAACAACTTGAGTTTGCTTTTGGCAGCCCCCCGGTAATAGTAGGCATCGACATGGTAAGGTGCCAGCAGGAGGGCCTGGTCGAAATCCGCGATCGCCTCACTGTAACGACCACTCATCACATGGGCGGCGCCTCTGCCGACGTGGCCGACGGCAATGTCGGGCCGCAGCTGGATGGCTCTGTCAAACCTGGCAATGGCGTCCTCGTAGTGACCGAGTTCAAGACTGGCTTTGCCCTGATAGAGAAAGTACTCGGCTCTTCCGACTATCTGATTTGCGGCGACTACGATACATGCCGCGGCAACGGCTAGCAACAAGACTCTTACTCTGTTCTTGCGCACCTTCTTAGTGCCCTTTCACATGCAGCGGGTTTGTGCCATCCGGCGGCCCGCTGATGCAGTAGATCCGCGCGATCACGGCAGGAGATTCGCTGATCGTCTGATCGTAGGGCTGTCAGCCACCCAGGAATAGCCGGATCGGCGCCTCCAACAGTTCTTTTACTCTCTTCAGGAAGAGCGCGCACTCAGCGCCGTCTGTCACCCGGTGATCGGCCGAAATCGTCATCTGCATGACCGTGCGCACCACCACCTGACCCCCCTCGACGACCGCGGTCTCCCTGGCAGTTGCCACCGCCAGAATCGCGGCCTGTGGCGGGTTGATGATCGCGGCAAAGTGATCGGTGTCGTAACCGCCCAGATTGCTGATCGTAAAGGTGCTGCCCGATACATCCTCCGGTCTGGCCCTGCCCGCACGCGCCCTCTCGATCATGGCTCGATTCTCGCGGGCGATCTCCCCTATCGGCCTGCTGTCCGTCTGCCGCGTGGTGACCGTCAGCACGCCCCCTTCCACCGCCACCGCCGCGCCGATATTGATGTCAGTGTGAACATCGATGCGGTCGTCCACGTAGGACGCGTTCAGGTTGGGGAATTCGCGCAGCGCCAGAGCCGCCGCTTTCACCACGATGTCGTTGACCGTAACCTGCGCATCCGCTGGAAAGGCTACATTGTACTGCCTCCTCAGTGCCAGCGCGTCATCCATTGTGACCGAATTGGTGATGTAAAAGTGAGGGATCGTCTGCTTGCTTTGGCTCATGCGCCGCGCGATCGTCCGCCGCAGCGGCGAAGCGGCAGTCCCTACGGATGGAGGACGGTCGCCGTCGACCGGCGGGCGCCGCACGACCTCCTCGATCGCCCCGGGACGGGCCTCGGCCAGATGATTCTCCACATCCCCGCGCAGAATTCGACCTCCGGGACCGCTACCGGCCACACGCCGTAAGTCCAGATTGTGCTCGTGGGCCATGCGCAGTGCGATCGGTGTCGCCAGTAAGCCATTGCCCGCAGGCGCTGCAGGTACGCGACGCACCGGTTCACTCTCTTGCGGCGCGGCCGGCAAAGGAGTGGATGGCGTCTTCGCTGCGGGTGGCTCGGGCGGTGGTGGGGCAGGCTCTTTGGCAGGAGACGGAGCAGACGCCGGCGAGGCGGAGAGTTCGTCGGCCTCACCAACCCGGGCAATCGGCGCGCCCTCCGCGACGCTTTCTCCCGGCTGAATGAGGTGCTCCAGCAGCACCCCCGCAACCGGCGACTCCACCTCCAGCGTGACCTTGTCCGATTCGAATTCGGCGATCGGTTCGCCCGCCTGTACCGCGTCGCCCACACCCTTCAACCAGACCGAAAGCTCACCTTCATCGGCCTCAAAACCCAGGTCGGGCATGGGGATTATCTCGGCCACGTATCCCTCCCAATAACGGCAACGGCAGCCAGCCGCAGACCGTCTCTCATACACAAATGTAGACCTGTTGGCCCTTCGGTCTTACCCAAACTCAGTCCGGTTCAGTCCCACCAGCGCCGCCTCGAAAATCGCCTGGCTGTCGATCCCGAAATGCCGGTACAGATCAGCCGGCGTTCCCGACTGTCCGAAATCGTCCACGCCAAGCGGTATCAGGTAGCTGCCGAACAGGCTGCCCAGCCACGCCAGATTGTGCGACGCCCCGTCCTGCACCGTGACAATAGGGGCCTGGCGCTCGTTAGGGGGTATCAACCAGGAAAGCAGCCGGCTTGGCTCCCTGCCCGGCCTGCGTCCCCACTGCGCCGCCCGCCAGTTTTCAAAAAGACGGCGGGGGCTGGATATGTTCAGCACATTGACCGCAATGCCTTCCGCCTGCAGCATCTCCGCCGCCTCCATCGCCTCCGCCAGCATGATGCCGCTTGAGGCGATGTGGACCAGCGATCGAGGATCCGCTTCCGGCGTGGCCGTCTTCCAGTCCAGCAGCCTGAACCCGCCTTCGAGCACCTGGCGGCGCAGTTCGGTCGCGCCAAGCCGCTCCATCGCCGGCTCAAGTAGCGACTGATCCGTCGGCTTTGTAGAAAGGCGCAGATAGGTCGCTCTGCCATCCACGTCGCGGCAGCACTGGCGCACCGCCTCCAGCATGATCCAGACCAGCTCCTGCGCAAAGCAGGGCTCGTAGCTGTTCAGATTTGGCAGCTCCGCGCCCAGCGAGGGGGTCACCGTAGACTGGTGCGCGCCGCCCTCCGGGGCCAGGCTGACACCCGAAGGCGTACCCACAATGATAAAGCGGGAACCGGCGTAGAGGCCGTAGATAAACGAGTCCAGCCCCCGCAGCACGAAGGGATCGTAGACCGTGCCGATCGGGATCAACTGCTGCCCGTTCAACTCCGCCGATAGGCCCAGCATCGCCAGCATCATGAAGAGATTCATCTCCGAAATGCCCAGCTCGATGTGCTGACCGTCGGGCCCGTAGTGATAACTCAGCCCCCGGTTCTCCTCCAGTTCGTAGATCTCCCTGTCGGTTAAGGAAAAGACGCCCTGTTTGGCGATCCAGCCCGAAAGGTTCGTCGACGTGGAGACATCGGGCGACGTGGTGACCAGCCGCGGCGCCAGCTTCGGATCGCGGCTCATGCTCACCAGGATCTGGCCGAACGACTGCTGCGTGCTGAGCATGCCATGCATACGCGCCGGCACGCTTTCCGGAACGTCCTCAGCTGAAAGGCCTGCGGGAAGCTCTGCCGCGCCGTTCACCTTCTGCGGGGCTGCGGTGACCTCTCCATTCGCGGCAGGGTACAGCTGTTCGGCGATCTCCGTGCACAGCGCCCCCTCCTCCGAATCCGGGTCAAAAGCGGCCCATTCATCGTCGCCGGGGATCGACAGCTCCTCGGCCAGGGCCGACATCTCTTCAACGCTGAGCAATTTGGAATGGTTGTGCGGGTCGCCTGCGATCGGCAGCCGCCAGCCTTTAATCGTATAGGCGAATATCACCGTGGGCCGGTCTGCCGTGGCGTCGGCCTCTTCAAGGACGCCAATCATTTCGTGGAGGTCGTGGCCGCCCAGATTGCCGACGACGCCGGGCAGCTCCTCATTGCTTATCGGCGCCAGCAGCTCCTCCAGGTGCGGGTCCCTGTGCCCGTTTACCGTCACAAAACGCCGGCGCAACTCATCGCCCGGCAGCCGTACCAGCAGCTGGTACTCCTCGTTGCTCATGTCGTCGATGCGTTTGCGGACCAGCTCGCCGTTTTCCTTTGCAAACAGATTCTGCAGTCTGCGTCCGTACTTCGCCTCCAACACCTGCCAGCCCCAACTGTCGAACATCGCCTTCAGCGTCCCCGCGCGGATACCGGGGACCACCCGGTCCAGACTCTGCCGGTTCAGGTCCACGATCCAGATCGTGTTGGCCAGTTCGTCCATCCATTCATCGAAGACGGCTTCCCAGACATTGCCCTCGTCCAGCTCCGCATCGCCGATGATGGCAATGAATCGATTGGATGTCACGTCGCCAAAGTGCATCTTGGCATAGTAGTGGGACAGCCCCGCAAAGGCCGGCGCCACCGCACCCAGCCCCACCGAACCGGTGGAAAAATCGACCGGGTCGGGGTCTTTGGTCCGGCTTGGATAGGCCTGCAGGCCGCCAAAAGCGCGCAGCGTGGTCAGATATTCGCGGGGCAGTTGCCCGAGGAGGTATTGAATTGCGTGAAAGACCGGCGAAGCGTGCGGTTTGACCGACACCTTGTCCCCGTGCTTGAGCAGGTGAAAATAGAGCGCGGTCATGATCGTCACCATGCTCGCCGACGAGGCCTGGTGCCCGCCAACCTTGACGCCGTCACGCTGCGGTCGAATGCTGTTGGCCTCGTGCACGATCCGCATCGACAGCCACATGATGCGTTCCTGAATCCGGTTCAGCGTGTCCAGATACTCTGATGTCAGCTTCATTGGCGAATTCGGCCCATGCAAACCGGTATCATCCTACACTCAAAAACGGGAACCCGGCTGTGTACATATGGTTACGTCCTGCAGCAATTTTCAGCGCTCACTTCTTGGGATTATACCATATCCCGGTTGGTCGCGGCCGGTGTTTCGTGAATCGGCGTGCATCCCAAAATGGGGGTGAACTTTCCTATACCTCGGGTAGCAACGGCGTGATTTCCAGTACGCGTTAGACTCTGACGCAGGGGAAGTGCCGCCTCTGACCACTGACCACTGACCACTGCAGTTCTGGGCGGTCGGGCCTATTAGGCCCTCCCTTGTGGGGGGGGGGCCCCCCCCCCCCCCCCCCCCCCCGCCCCCCCC
>VYDA01000700.1:0-4358 GCA_009843665.1 Caldilineaceae bacterium SB0675_bin_29
TTGATACACAAGCCCTGATTCCCGGAGACTTCCAGAACGAGTCCCGTCCACCGGAGGAATTCAACGCCCGCGACGTGATCGCCGCCTACTACGCCGTGATCGAACTGATCGACGACAATATCGGCCGCCTCTTGGCCGCGCTTGAAGAAACCGGGCAGCGCGAAAACACCGTCATCATCTTCACCAGCGATCACGGCGATATGCTGGGAGATCACGGCCTTCTTCTCAAAGGCTGTCGCTTCTACGAAGGCCTGGTGAGGGTCCCCCTCATCATCAGCTGGCCGGGCCATTTCCCCGCGCCCGAAGAACCCGAATCAGAAGAGAACGTTGAAGATAATGGATCCAGTGATGAGGAAGAACACACTGCGGAGGATGCCCAGGCCGGCGCGCAAGAGGAAAGTTCACCGCCGCACCCTGCCGGATTCATAAGCGATGCTCTGGTCGAACTCGTCGACATTGCCCCAACCTTGCTGGAACTGGCCGGCCAGCCCGTCCCCCTGCGCATGCAGGGCAAATCACTGCTGCCAATTCTACGCGGCGAATCGCCGCCCGATCACCACCGCGACTTCGTCCGCTGTGAATTCTACCGGGCTCTGAATCCCGACGTCCCCGGCCGCGTGCAGTACGAAGGCAGCTACGCCACCATGTACAGAGACACTCGCCACAAGATCGTCGTCTACCACGGCCACGAACAGGGGGAGCTCTACGACCTCGAAAACGACCCCGGTGAGTTCGAAAACCTCTGGAATGACCCCAGCCATGCCGGCCTGCGCTTCGACCTGGTGCGCCGCAACTTCGATGCCCTTGCCTTCTCTGTCGACCCGGGGCCGCCGCAGGTAACGCCCTTTTGACCAGCGCTTCCGTCAACCGGGCGTCTGGTAAGTGAGGTCGTACTCTCCCAATTTGCGCAGCGGAGTCGAAACCTGCCGGACGCCCGGCGCCCCGTCCTCAAGCCACGCCTCGATCTCCTTCCGGTGACCGAGGTTTCGAAGCCCGTTCCAGCTCGCCCCGAAGTGGGCCCGCCCGCTTGGCCCCGCTGAGTCCCAAAAGAACAGGTTCTCCACCCCCTGCGCGTACAGCGAAGCCGCCTTCCGCCCGAACGCCTCCGCCGGCATGTGGCGCGGCATGATGTTGAGCGCAAGTTCACAATTCGTCCCCTCGACCAGATCGACAAAGTACCTGACCGCCTCCTCGTCCTCCCACGCCATCCCCATACTGTCCACGCCCGGCAAATCCGTGTACGGGATCAACGTGTCGACCAGCCCCTCCGCGACCCAAGCCGCCAGGTCGAGCCCGTTAAGAAAGTTCTCCTCCCGGTTCAGCACACACGCCGAAACAGCGATCCGGTCTCGTCCCTGCTCCCGCGCCAGCCTGTCTAGCGCCTCCCGCAGCTCCCGGTGAAACGCCGTCAGCGCCATACTTCTGTATCCCAGCCAGCGCGGGTCATCGTCCGCCAGCTGCCGCGCGTCCTCCCCATACGCCTCCATGAACCCTTCCACCAGCGGCGGCTCATAGTCCACCAGGGGCGGACGGCGATTGTACAAAATGCAAATGCCATCTACAGGATGCTGGGCAACCTCAAGCAGCAGGTTGATGACGAACTGCCGCGTTTCGGCAAACGCATAAGATATGCGCGGCGCGATCCGGCCGTCCTTTCCCACCATGCGCAGGTCCGGCCGCGAAAAATACAAGCTGCCCGGATTCCACTGTTCCAAGGGCGGTGGATAGAAAAACCCCGCCGGACGGTAACTTGCATGAAAACTGAGCCCCATCTCGTGCGCCGCCTCTAGCGCAACTACGAACGGATCAAGCTGCTGATCACGGAATGTACGCCAGGTTTCCGCATGCAGTCGATCGCCCTGCCGGTCGAAATCCTCGACCCCATCGCACGTGGGCAACCGGCCCACCTGCCCCAGGTAGAACATCGTGTCCCCGGCCCCGCACTCCCAGTAAAGCCGCGAGAAATCAGTGTGCCGGTAGGGCTCGATCTCGTTCCGCACCGCCTCTTCGGTCGCTGTTCCATACAGATAGAGATAACCGTGCGCGTCATTATGAGCGAAGAGCCGCCGCGTATCCGTCCGCTGCCGCTCACTCTCCATCTCCCTGACCATGCCCTCCGGCATCGGGGCCAGCTTGATGTACGCAAGTTTCGTCCGCTCGCACGACACCGCCGCCGGTTCATCAGATGAACCGGTTGGCGTGCAAACTTGGCGAATGGACAGCTCTTGGCCCGTTAGGTCCGCATCCTTCCACAGTAGTTCGTAAATGTTATGTCCGTGGGGATTCGAGTCAGACCAGTCGGGACCCATATTCAAATGGGTAAAGCAGGGATCCCCGCTGAGCTTCAGCTCAATCGAGCCCCGCCCGCGGTGGTCCGGGCAGACCCCGACAAAGATCCGATGCCACCCGCTCAGTGCCAGGCCGACCGAGACCTCCGGGGCCGCCGTCTCCTCTCCTGCACTCAACAACGTTCCCCTGAACTCCGCCGTCTCGTACGGCTGCACGTGCCATGCGCCGCGTTTCGGCCTGTCGGAAAGCGCACTCTCAGGCTGACAGCCAGCCAGGTCCTTAATGTATACCGCGCCATCTTGGTCGGCCATCACTTACACCTCCATTCGCGGATCGAACGCATCTCTCAACCCATCTCCCACAAAATTCATCGCCAGCACCGCCACCGAAATCGCTATGCCCGGCGGCAGCCACAGCCACGGCGAGTTCGTCAACACGGTCAGCGACTGCGCCGAGTTCAGCATGCTCCCCCAGCTCGCCTGCGGGATCTGCACACCCAGTCCGAGAAAGGACAACGCCGACTCGGTCAGAATCGTGCCCGCAACCCCCAGTGTCGCTGCCACTAGGATGTAAGGCTGCAGATTCGGCAGGATATGGCGAAAAACTATCCGCGAATGCGGCGTGCCAATACATCGCGCCGCCTCCACAAATGCCTGTTCCCGCAGCGAAAGTACCTGCGCCCGCAGCAGCCTCGCCAGCCCCTCCCATCCCAACACACCAATCACCACCATCACGTTGATGATATTTGGCCCCAGAAGAGCAACCAGTATCAGGATCGCAAAAAACGTCGGGAAATTCATCACCAGCTCGGTGAATCGCATCAGTACATTGTCGATCCGCCCCCCGACGTAACCCGACACCGTGCCGATCAATACGCCGATCGAAATCGATATGACATTGGCGACGAATCCCACCGACATCGAAATGCGCGCACCGTAGACCATGCGCGCCCACATGTCCCGCCCGGCCGAGTCCGTCCCTAGAATGTGCTCCGCGCTCGGTGGCTGCCGGATGCTGTCCAGGTCCACAGTGTAGGGGTCCTGAATCGCGATGAAAGGCGCAAAGATTGCCGCAAATCCCAGGATCGCAATGATCCCCAAACTGGCCACGGCCACCTTGTGCCGCCGGAAGCGCGCCGCCACCGTGTTCGGGCTCTTCCGCTCTGTCAACTCCATCAGCTCTGGGCTGTTGTCAGGTAAAGGGGTCTTGGCCATGAAACGACGCCCACAGCCGGCAGGACGGGGCGCCTACTCCAGATGGGTCGTGAAGGGAGAGGATGCCGCCACCCTCTCCCTTCCTTTTCTCCGATTCCTAACCGTCGAAGGACCAGCCCTCCAGATTCGTCCACCAGTCCCGCTTCGCCGGCAGCGGGTTGGACAGGTCGGCCAGGCTTCCTTCAACGCCCCGGTCTGTAATCTCCGGTATGTTCACGCCACCGTTGAACACCCACACGTTGTTGCCCACATACAGTGGCGCGTGCGACGGGTTGTCGTTAAGCGTCCTCTGCAACTCGAAGTAGATCTCCTGGCGAGCCGCCTGATCGGTCAGCTGACCCGCCTCGATCACCTTCTCCTCAAAGTCGCCCCCAATCGCCTCGGAGTAGCCGTTGGCGTTGCGGCCCTGTGTCGTCAGGTGGAACTTGAGGAATCCGTCCGGGTCTGGGAACGAACCAAAACCCACCCGCACCGCGTCAAAATCGTGCGTGTCGTAGAAACTCTCCACCCACACCGAGCTGTCCATCTCCTCGATCTTGATCTTGAAGCCTACCTCTTCCAGCATCTGCTTCTCAGCTGCCACCTGTGCCCGGGCCTCCTCACTCCTCAGCGTGATCAGGTTGACCGTGACCTCCTGGTCAAAGTCCCAACCAGCCTCCTCCAGCAGGCTCCGCGCCAAGTCGGCGTCGTAGTCGTACGGGTTGAGATCATCCGGGATCGACCAGCCGTGGATCAGCGGCGAATTATAGATCGTGCCGTTCCCGCCCTGGAAGACCTCAATGATCTTCTTCCTGTCCAGCGCATGCAGCCACGCCTGCCGCACCCGCTTGTCCGCAAAGAAGCCCCGCCTCAGGT
>VYDA01000700.1:4368-4919 GCA_009843665.1 Caldilineaceae bacterium SB0675_bin_29
CGAATAGGCCGTGAAGACCACGCCCGTCGTCGCAACCACCTTGAAATCGGCATTGTCGATAAACGACTGCACGACCTCCGTCGAGCCCGTGTTCAGCCCGCCCCAGGCATTGAAGTGGGCCTCGCTCCGTTCCAGCGCAATCTGGCCGACGTCCGGCGAAGCCACAATCTGCATGATATAGCTGCCCAGCTTCGGCGCGCCCCAGTGCCAGTCGTCGTTCGCCTCCAGCCGGATGAACTGGTCCGTCTGGTACTCTATGAACCTGAACGGACCCGAGCCCAGCGGGTCTTCAAAGAAGAACGACTGGTTCTCCAGCGCGTCCGGTGCCACATCACCCAAAACGTGCTTCGGCAGTATCGCATTGGTCGCCTGAAACAGGAACAGCCCCGTCGGGTACGCCGTCGTGAACTGGACCGTCTTGTCATCCACGACAGTGATGCCGGCAACACTGTCCGCCTCTTCGTTGGAGTACGCCTCCGCCCCCTCGATCATGGCCAGGTTGCTCACCTGCCGCGACTTGGTCGCCGGATTCATATAGAGTTCGTAAGTAT
>VYDA01000700.1:4929-5587 GCA_009843665.1 Caldilineaceae bacterium SB0675_bin_29
GTCCGTCCCGTCGTGCCACTTGGCATCCGGATGTATGTGGAACGTGTACTGCGTCGCGTCGTCCGAAACCTCCCAGCTCTCCGCCATGATCGGCACAAAGCCGGTCTTCGGCACGTTCTGCTGGATCAGGGGCGGCAGCACGCACTGGAAAAAGTGCGACTGGAAGCCTTGCACCGCCGTTAGGGGGTTGAAACTGTTTATCGGTCCCCCGTAGAGGCCAATCAGATTGCCCCTCTGCATCTCCTCCGCAGCAGCTTCATCTGCCGCTGCACCCGCGCCTGCGTCGGACGCAACCGGCGCACACGCCGCCAGCGCCGTTGCTCCCGCCGCCAGCGCGCTCGCCTTCAGAAACTCACGTCGGTTTACGCCCCGATCTCTGGTACTTCGCATGGGTCTCCTCCTGGAAACTGTGAAAAACGTTACCGATACCGTTAAAGCAGCCAAGAAAAACTGTCAAATCCCGACAATATGTACGTCCCGCAACGACAGTTCATCCTCTAGTCGCAACCACTTAGCCTCTTTCAGTGCGCCACGCCGTCCAATGCGACCAAACTTCCCCCTCCTCTTCTCACAACCGCCCATCAACTGCCTTGTTCACTGACCACTGACCACTGACTACTGCAGTTCTGGGCGGTCGGGCCTATTCGGCCCTCCCTTG
>VYDA01000225.1 GCA_009843665.1 Caldilineaceae bacterium SB0675_bin_29
GTCAAGAGATCTCCCAAAACCGGGAGACTCCCTGACGAACTTGCTCTGTCACGCACACGAAAGCATCGCGCCCCTGCCGGTATTTTTCTGGAATACTTCGAGCAGTCGATTCAATAACCATGTCTCGGCGCAAATCGCAAACCGCTTAAGTTGATGCTCAACACCTGCAGGTGCGGTTGTGCCGTCGGGGTACGCAACGTGCTTATCCTGCCCGCGACAGGGACTCAGGCTCCCTTTGGCCGGTCTTGCCCCCTTTTTCCGTGTGAGGATGACTCCGCCCATTGTCCAGCATAGCCTACAGGACTCATTTGCGCAACTCCTGCCAAAGATTAAGTATGTTTTGTTCATATTATGTACAGTTTAAGAAATTTCGACCTGGTATCCTCTTCGAGAGCGGTCAAAGAGGATCCAATGGCGACTAGACACTGTTCGGGCAGACAGGGCGGTCTCGCCCCCACAACGGCAATATTCCAAAGGAGTAGGCTAGTAACTGGATTCGAGCTTATTCAAATTTCCCAAACGGGCCGTATGAGCTTATGACGAGTGCTTAAGCGGTCAACGGTCGTACCATGGCGAAAGTGTCGCCCAATTGGGTGAGTAAGCAGATCGAATCTGCCGCGAGATAACTGTTATCGCGACTACAGACTAATATGATGAGGTGACGAACGCCCATGCGGAAGGTACGGCTTGAAGGAGAGAACTGCTTTCTCTGATTCTTCCCCACTTAGGCGCGGGCGGACCAGGTGGTTCTGCCTGAACAACCAAGCCTTCGTCAGCCATCTTGAATCTCCTGCAGGTCCTGATTGGGACTGCCACCAAGTGACGCAAGCTTGAACACGCATGCGGTCCAATTCTGGTGCGTGGAAGGGCAGGCACAAGGCCTGCCCCTACCATCGAGGGCGAAGGTTCGGTGTGAAGAAGGTGTGCGACCGGCGGCATAGACGCGAGATCGAAACGCGGGGTCATGGTCGTAGAGCTGGAGGTGGATTGCGGAGGACTCCCCCGCACAAGGAAGGCCCGAATGCCCGACCGCACAGCAGCAGCGGCCAGTGGTAAGTGGTCAGAGAGGAAGATACCTGTGACGCAGAGTTGATCGCGAAATGGCTGCGGCTACGCTACTTTCCGAGGTTTAGGGAAGTTCGCCCCCAATTTGTGATGCACCCTGGAACATTCACCTAAAGACGGATGCCGTTAGAGTAGGCTTTCACTACTCTGATCCTCCTTGTTTCGTGGCCTTGGCCCTTTAGGACGCGCCAGACTATCGTCCAGTCGGCCTCGTATCCAGCTAAAGGGCTTCAGGTCCCCAGATTCTTTGGTCCGCCTAAAGGATATTCTCAGGCGACTGATTCCCTAGTCTCCAAACTGTTAGATTTGTTGATTGGGCAAAAAGTGCGTAATATATCATAGTTTTCTCGTTAGAAACCGCGTTGGCAATGAAGGCGGCGTACACGTACGAAGGAGTACATGTACATATGAGTACTGAAACGCCCACATTCAATTTGAAGGCCGTAGTACGAGAAACGGGCATCAAGGCGGAAACGTTGCGGGCATGGGAGCGCCGGTACGGGATTCCCCGACCGGCCAGGAGCCCGGGCGGCCACCGCATTTACTCGCGGCGCGATGTCGACACGTTGCACTGGTTGAATCGGCGTCGCCTGGAAGGTCTCAGCATTAGTCGTGCGGCTGAACGCTGGCAGACGTTGGAAAGCGAGGGTCGAGATCCACTCCAGGAGCAGGGACTATCTCCCGACCTTCCCTTTTATGGAAATCGCCTGTCAGAAATCTCGCATTACACCGTGGGCGAAGGCGAAGACATTGATGACCAAATCAGTACTGCCTGCACTGATTGGACAGCAGCCTGCGTCGCCTTTGATGAGTCTGAGGCGCAGCGAATTCTCTCGCAAGCTTTCGCCCTTTTCCCCGTCGAAACTGTCTGCCTCCATGTGCTCTGCGAGGGGCCACGTCAACTGGGGGCGGCCTGGCACGTCGGCAAACTGACCGCTCAACAGGTTTCCTTTGCCGCAGCACAAGCCATGCAGCGGATCAAAGTCCTGCTGGGCGCTTCGCCACCGCCGACCAGACCCGGCCTGGTCCTGATGGCTTGCCCGCCAGGAGAACTTCACACTTTCGGCCTGGCGCTCTTGCAGCTCATTCTGAAAAGGAGGGGTTTCGGGACCGTCTTTCTGGGCGAAAACCTCTCACTGAACGAGATGGAAGAAACGCTGGAAAGGGTTCAACCTGACCTCGTTGTGCTCGTTTCACAGCAACTTCGAACGGCCGGTACTCTGTTGGATATGTCCGAAATGATCGCTGGGCAGGGGGTACCTTTAGCATTCGGGGGGCGTGTATTCAATCTCTCTGAGACAATCCGGCGTGGCGTCCCTGGGGACTTCCTTGGCCATGACCTGCTTCAGGCGGGGTTCAAGGCCGAATCTCTTCTTTTGACTCCAAGTCTCCAGAACGGGCCGGTCCTTCCCAGCAATAGCTATCAAGAACTCATCGCCCGCTATCGGGCCAGCTTGCACCTGGTCTCGGCCCGAGTTCTAAGTGGAGACAATGGAACTCCCCCGGACTGGGCGAGGTTGGGAAGGCCTTCCTTAAGCCTTACCAGCTCCATGATGTCGGCGCTTCGTTTTGGTGACCTTGGCCTGATCGCCCTCGAAGCGGAGTGGGTTTACACTTTCCTTGAGTCCCGAGGCTTGCCGTTCAGAATGCTGGAAGAGTACCTAAACCTGGGCATCTCCGTAGTCCAATCAGTCCTAGGAAGCGAGGGCGATCCCATAGTCGGCATGTTGGAAACACTGCGAAGAGACGTGCACCAGTGCTATCAGCAGAGCTAGTCCGCGCGAGTTTCCGCCTGGATTCAGTCCGATCCGGGCGTGGGAGCGCAGGATCCGGCTCGAGAGCCTAGTTGATTCCCCGGCAAGGATGGCTTACCTAAATTTTCTGGCAGTTTTTGTCGGCATTCCCGTACTCTTCTTCGCACTTCTGAACTTTACGTTACACCGACTTGGGTTTGAGCTTCCCTCCTCGTTGCGGACCTGGCCAGCATTGACCGTGGTTGGCGGCCACGTCCTACTGGCACTGGTCTATACAACTCCCTGGGACAACTATCTGGTCGCCACAAGAGTCTGGTGGTACAACCCGGACCTCGTGCTCGGAATTACTCTTGGCTATGTGCCCTTTGAGGAATACCTGTTCTTTGTGGGACAGACCGTACTCCTGGGCCTGGCTCTGTTGGCAGCTGGGCGCCTGTTGCCTGATCCTTCTCTCTCCTTTCACCCGCAACCTTATCTCAGACTGGGATCAGCAGGACTGGCTCTTGTTGCCTGGCTGTTCGGGCTCCTGCTGCTGTTGTGGGGTCACCCCCCCGGTACCTACATGGGCTTGGAGTTGGCCTGGGGAATGATTCCGCTCTTGATTCAATTTACATTCGGCGCCGACATCCTGTGGCATCACCGGCGCCCAGTCCTCTGGACACTATTGCCAGGAGCCCTATTCTTGTCCTGCGCCGATGCCCTTGCCATTCGCTCTGGGACCTGGACGATCGATCCGGAACAGTCATTGGGGGTTACACTTGGCGGAATCCTGCCCGTTGAGGAGTTCGTCTTCTTTCTGTTGACCTCATCAATGGTCGTGTTTGGCGTGACCCTTGTAATTGCCAGAGAGAGTCACGTGAGAGCCCGATGGTTTTGGGCAGGTTAAGGAGCTTCCAATGAGAGTAGTACCAGTGTGTCGCACCTGTGTCCTCGTGCTGGTTATTCTCTTGGCCGTAATCGTTTCAGAAGTTGCTCTCGCTCACCAACCGTTCTTTGAGGAGACCGATACAACGTCCAGCACGCCTATGTTGGTCAGCGATCCCGAGATTTCTACGGCCCTTTTCTCGACCCTTGAAGTGCCCGGGGACGTCGACTTTTTTGCCTTCACCGTTACAGCCGGACAAACAATCGAAATTGGAATGACCATTCCCCAGATAAGCGGACAGGAAACGTTCGCGCCCTCCATCGGCGTAATCGCATCTGGTCCGAATAGGGCTTCGGTTTCCGAACTGCCGGCAGATGCCCTTTCTCTCCTATCGAGCGGAAAGGGAGCATACGTAATGGAAGCTGCTGAAGCCACCATTTTCTTCGAACCGTTCAGTCGCACGGCCTACTGGCGAAGGCAACGTCGACAGATTACATTTCCTTCCGATGGCGAGGTCGTTGTGGTGGTCTGGCATCCCCAAGGCGCCGTTGGCCGATATACGCTCGTCGTCGGCCAGCGAGAGGTACTTGGCGGAGACATCGCTTTCGCGCGCAAAATTAAGGAATACTGGACTCCAGTCGTACTTCCGGAAGCAACAGAAACTGACAGTCCTGACGGCACTTCCAGGAATGCCGCGCAACAGCCTGAAACTTTGCGGTCAGACGCATCGGCCTCCGCTACATCCTCACCACGATGTTCGTGGTTCAAGCGGCTTCTGGCTACGCTGCTTGGGGCGGAAGAACGTTGCCAATGAGTCTTCGTCTGCCAGTTCTCAGCGGGAACACTTTGGCAGCTTGTCACATCAAATTTGTGCGACTTTCAACAGAGTTACGAAGTCAGCTGAGTCTCGGCAGCCGCGTACTGCTCGGCCTCTGGTTGCTCTTGATGATTCTGATCCCTCACATTCTGCCACTGGCCGACCGGTCTACCTTTCTCCTGGCACTGACACTATCGATTGTGTTGCAGGTGTGCCTGGTTCTTAGCCTGCTGGTGCATGCCTTGAGTCTTCGATCAACCGTCGCGTCACTTACGTGGATTCTCGCGTTTACGTGGCTGGCTGAATTCATCGGCCATAGATCAGGGTTGCCATTCGGCCGATACAGTTACACGGACGCTCTTGGGCCCCATATCGGTGGCGTTCCGATGCAAGTTCCTGCCGCGTGGCTCATGATGTTGCCTCCGGCCTGGGCCGTGGGGACGGCAATCTGCTCAAAGCGTCATACCACGGACGACGCCTCCAAGTGGAGACAATTTGCAGCCTATTCGGTTGTCTCAGGACTGGCATTCACAGCTTGGGACCTGTTCCTTGATCCTCAGATGGTCGCCTGGGGAGTCTGGCTGTGGGAAAGGCCAGGCATTTACTTTGGTGTTCCTGCCATCAACTTTTTCGGCTGGGCACTGACAGCTTTCATAGTGTTGTTCGGACTTTCCCGTGCTTTTGACTCCAGTGCACTTCCAACAGAGGCTCTGCTACTCGTCTACACGACAGTTTGGGTGCTTAATTCCCTCGGGCTGGGCCTGTTCTTCGATCAGCCCGGCGCCGCGGCAGCAGGCTTTGTCGGTATGGGAGTATTCGTAGTGCTGGCCTGGCGGCAGGTCCTCTTTTCTCACCAATGAATGTCTTTGTTTGGACTCTGGCAGCCTATCTCTGTGGAAGCTTACCGTTTTCCGTCTGGCTGGGCCGTCTTGTCCTGGGAGCGGAGATTCGACAGTTCGGAGATGGCAATCCCGGCGGCACAAATGTCATTCGCGCCGGGAGCAGGCCGCTCGGCCTTACCGTCATCTTCCTCGACGGACTGAAGGGC
>VYDA01000310.1 GCA_009843665.1 Caldilineaceae bacterium SB0675_bin_29
CTTCGCCCCTAGCCACACGACCACCGGAATCGTAACCAGGAGCAGTAGGATGCTTCCCGCTACGTCGAACCAGGGCACGTCAGCCAGCGGCAGCCGCAGCATCATCGTGGTCGGCGCCGTCAGCGGGAACCAGGAAAGGACGCGCACAACCATCGCATCCGGATTCGTCATGATCACGCCCGTCAACATCATCGGAATCGCCGCGATGAAAATGAAGATCCCGGTAATCTGTTGGCTCTCCTGAAAGCTGGATCCCAGCGTGCCGATGGCTGCAATCAGCACAGCGTAGACGCCGAAACCCAGAATGTAAAACACAAGTGCCAGCCCGAACACCTCCACACGCATAAGCAGCGGAAGCATGATGCCCGCCAGCACGACCAGGCCGCCGCTCAGTCCGGCCGCAGACGCGATCCAAACCAGAATCTGCGTCAACCCCAGCGCGCCCAGTCCAATAACCTTGCCCGCCAGAAGCTGCTGGGGCGTCACGGAAGACAGGACAATCTCGATCACTCTGCTCGACTTCTCCTCGGCCACGCTGCGCACGAGATAGCCGGACGAAACGAAAATGGTTACCGCCAGCAGGATGCCAAACAAGAACGGCACGATAAATGACAGGATTTCGCCGGCCACACCACCGGAAGCCTGCGCCTGTTCTCCGATATACTCGACCTGCGCGTCATAGGGATCAATCAATCGCGCCTGCAGCGTCTCGTCTCCAATCTCCTCGACCAGATGAGCAGTGAAGAATGCCCGTAGTCCGCTCGTCCCTGACCCGGAAAACCGGCTCCCCTCAGTGACAACAGTAACTTCCCCTTCTTGCCGGTAAGTATCCGGCACGACTACGACCCTCTGCAGCTCGCCGCTTTCAAGGGCTGTCCGCGCTTCTGCCTCGTCTCCGTAGTGGACGTATTCTTCTTCAAAGCGGGGCAGTATAGGAGTGAACTCGCCCGATCGATCGACTACCGCCGTGACGTCCAGGCCGCTGTCAAACATGCGAACGATGGCCCCCCCCGCTTGCCGCCCGAAGAATAAACTCACGATCAGGGCGACGATCCCCAGCAGCGGTACGAGCGACGTGAAGATAATGAAATCCGGCCGCCGAACATTTATCCAGTATTCATGTAGCGCTATAGTGAAGACCTTCGTCATCGTTCCCAAGTCCTGTACCTATCCCCCGACTTCCCGCAACGCTCGGGGCGCATGTCGAAACAGTTGCCGAACGCGCGCCAAACCAGGTCCTGTCAGAGTTCACCGCCCCGGTTGCGCATTCCCCTGAACCATTGCCACGAAAATATCGTTCAGTGGAACAGTTGCGCGCTCGAAACTCTCAATCTCCACATTCCTTTCCACGAGCGCCGCCAGAAACTCCTGTGCCCCGATCCCATCCAGTGTGAACAGTGTGACTTCACCCTGACGTTCGCTGCCGACCACGCCTGGAAGAGCAGATGGCATTTCCGCAGCCCGCACTCGCACTGAATTCGGTGCAAAGTCCCGCTTGATCTCCTTCAGCGAACCATAAAGTAGGGCCCGACCTTCGTCTATGAGCAGAATGCGGTCGCAGAGTTCTTCGACCAGGTTCATCTGGTGCGCGCTCAACACGATAGTCTTCCCCTCGCTGACCAGTGAGCGCATTAGACTCTTGATCATCTCAACGTTGACGGGGTCCAACCCTTGAAAGGGTTCGTCCAGAATCAGGAGTTCCGGATCGTGAATCAGGCACGCAATAAACTGTACCTTTTGCTGCATCCCTCTGCTCAACTCTTTGACCCGCTTGCCACTCCATTCCTCCAGTTCGACTCTCTCCAACAACGCGAGTGCCCTGTCCCTAGCCGTCGCACCGTCTACGCCCTTGAGCCGTCCCAGATAGACCAGCACCTCCAGCACCCTCTGGTCCCGATACAGCCCTCGTTCCTCCGGCAGATAACCCACCCGTTCCCTGCTCTCTCCCGGCCTCCCGCCCAGGAGTTCAACCTCACCAGAGTCGGCCTTGAAGATATCCATCAGAATACGGATCGTACTCGTCTTCCCTGCTCCGTTGGGACCGAGCAAACCGAAGACCTCGCCCTGCCCAACTTCAAACGACAGGTCATCTACAGCCACGTGGACCCCATAACGCTTACATAGATTGCGAGCCGACAAAACTGATTCAGTCATAGCAATTCCCAAGACATTTTTGACAACCCTAAAGAGATGCAGCGACTGCATCCTGGCATAGTTCCGGACTATGTGCCAAGGGCCCGTTGACCACAACAGTTTCTGCACCTACTATCAAATACGTACACACAGACAGTTGGTTTCGAACTCAGTGGCCTGACTTCCTCGGCGAATATGCTCTACTATGGAGCTGGGCACCGTGAAGTCAGCAGGCCCCCATCTTTTGGCGCCCTGCTTGGACTGAATTGGCGTTCGAATCCACGCCAAATGTACCTGATTGCCGCTCGCGACGTCTTGGAACTGGGGACAGGCTCATAAGGAAAAATTCAACGGTTTGTCTCGAAAGATATATAGAGTAAAATGGGCCCCATCAGCCCAATTCCCCCTCGGAGCGCCAACCCGCTTGGCGCCTATTTTCGCCGGATCGAAGCAGGAGTGCCCAGTCCACCCTTTCTTTCTAGCCAAGGAGGATAGAAATGGCGAAGTCCCGAACTCTGAATCGACGTGATTTACTGCGCGCATCGGTCGGCGCGGCAACCGGCATGGCGCTTGCGGCCTGCGCGCCCGTCGCCGCCCCAGAAGGAGCCATGGAGGGCGATGCGCCCGCGGCCGCTCCCGCTGAAATCAACTGGCTGGGGCCATTCTTGCCTGCCTATCGCTTTGAATGGCTGCAAGGTCCGTTGATGGATATGTGGCAGGACACAAACTCGGACATCACCATTGTTATGGAGCAGGCCACCAGTTGGGGAGACACTGAGGAGAAGGTGCTGATCCGCGCCGCCGCCGGAGGCGGCCCCGACTTGGTCCAGACTGGCGAAACCGGGGCGGTTACCGACTTTGCCGCCCGCGGGCTCTTCACATCGCTCGACCCATACATGGACGCCGACGACGATATTTCAGTGGACCTGTTCTATGAGGCACCGATGATCGCCGGACAGTATGAAGGAGTCTCCTACGCACTGCCGCAGGACTCCATCACCATGGTCTACTTCTACAACAAGGCGCAATTCGAGGAGGCTGGCCTTTCCGGTCCGCCCGCGACATTTGACGACATCGTCGCCGCTGCCGAAGCACTGACCGCCCTCGACGGTGTCGACTATGGCCTCCAGGCCGTCGTCTCTAACTGGGGACATTTCGCCAGCTACCTCTATGCCAACGGCGGTAGCTTCATCGACGAATCCTGCTCGGAAATCCTGTTCAACGACGAAATCGGCGTCCAAACTGTGTCATTCCTGATGGACCAGGTAAATGCCGGCATTGCCACGCCGCACGGTTCCGACGTCAGTGTCCAGAATGGCCGCGCTTCGATGGTAACCACGGTACCCTGGATCGTCGGCTGGACGCAGAACAACGCACCCGAAATCTATGACGTGCTCGGCGCGACGACCATGCCCGCGGGCATGGTCGGCAGCGATGTCTGGGGCTGGGCGCACTACGAGAGCATTCTCGAAAATAGCGAGGCCAAAGACCCTGCTTGGACCTTCCTTGCCTGGATGTTGAGCGAGGACATCGACCTTACCTACCATGAAAACCTCAACTTCCTTCCCGGCCAGCCGCGAACCTTTGCCAAGCCTCCCTTCAGCGAACACTGGGCCTGGACTGTCTTCGCACAGCAGCTGGAAATGACCCGCCCCATGCCTCTGTGTATAAGCTGGCGCGAAATCAATGCAGACATCCTGCGTCCCGAACTTGAAGCCGCCTGGATCGGTGAGAAGACCCCGCAGGAGGCGCTCGACTCTGCCGCCGCCAAGGCAGCCGAAAAGCTCTGATAAGGTAAGACGAATCGAAGTGCAGTCGCTCTGACAGAGTCGCAGGGGGAGGCCGTCGACGTTTCGGGGGCCTCTCCTGACATTCTTTTATAGCACGGAGGGCAGGCGTGCGCGCATCCAATCTGTTGACGCCCCGGATGAGGCGCAATCTGGAAGGCTACATTTTTATCGGGCCGTGGCTGATAGGTTTTCTGGCCTTCATCCTCGGACCGTTCGCCTTTTCCTTTGTCCTCGCTCTCTCCGAGTGGAGCATTCTTGAGCCGCCCAAATTCGTTGGCCTGGGCAATTTCGAAAAGCTCCTTGGTGAGGATCTGTTCTGGAAGTCGTTGCGCGTCACCACCATCTTCACAGTCGTAAGTGTCATCTTGCGCGTCAGCATCGCCCTGCTCCTCGCGACGCTCCTGAATCAAGGCATTCGCGGCCACCGCTTCTTTCAAGCCGGCTTTTACATGCCGGTCATGTTTTCCGGGGTCATTCTCGGCGTTCTCTGGGCCTGGATGTTTCCGTTCGACTACGGCCTGATCAACGACCTGCTGCGAAGAGCTGGCATCGAGGGCCCTCGCTGGCTGTCCACGCCCCCGCTCGCCCTCACCTCGATCATCATGATGAGCATGTGGCGGGTTGGCGGCATGATGGTCATCTTCCTCGCCGGTCTCAAGGACATTCCCTCCGAACTCTACGAAGCCGCCGAGATCGACGAAGCCGGAGGCATAAGCAGATTCTTCTCCATTACCGTCCCCATGCTCACGCCGATTGTGCTCTTTAACCTGGTTATCAGCATGATCCAGTCCTTCCAGGTCTTTGGCGAAGTCGCCGTCTTGACGGATGGCGGGCCCTACAACTCGACCCTGGTCTACCTGCTATATCTCTATCGCCAGGCCTTCACGTACCTGCACATGGGGTATGGTTCGGCCTTGGCATGGGTACTGTTTATCATCATCGTCAGCGTCACTCTCATTCTCCTGAAGACATCTGGACGGTGGGTTTACTACGGCGGAACACGGGCATGAACCGGCAAGCCGAAGTCGCGTCCCGGGGCAGGTTCTCACTGTCACCTAAAGACTGGGCGGAAACATCAAAATACCGTCTGCGCGCAGCCGCACAGAGTATCGCCATTCACTTAGTGCTTGCTGTCTTGCTGATCCTCTTCATGTTGCCGATTCTGTGGATGCTCTCCACCTCTCTCAAGCCCGCCTCGCAAGTGGAACTAAGGCCCCCGCAGTGGATTCCCTCCCCTTTCAACTGGGTCAACTTCGCCGACTTCTGGGGGTACGCCAGTTTTGACAGCGGGCTCCTCAACTCGGCGATCATGACCTTCGGCGCCATGATCGGCGTCTTTTTCTCCGGGCCCTTTGTCGCCTTCGGATTTGCCCGCCTCCAATTTGACGGGCGCAACTTCCTTTTCGTGGTCGTGCTTGCCACCATGATGCTGCCTGCCCAGGTCACGCTCATCCCCTTGTACATCATTTACAAGAACATCGGCTGGCTTAATACCTTTTACCCCTTCATCGTCCCCTCGTTTCTTGGCGGTGGGGCCTTTTTCATCTTTCTGCTGCGGCAATTCTTCCTGACCATTCCGGTTGAGTTGGAGGACGCCGCCCGCATCGACGGCTGCAACGCCT
>VYDA01000308.1 GCA_009843665.1 Caldilineaceae bacterium SB0675_bin_29
CCGCGCCTGACCCGGCGGCCGAGGCCGAAAGTACGGCGGCAGAGGGGGATTCGGCCTAAAACGACGCCCCCATGCTGGCAGAGATGGTCGCCACCGGCGACCTGCCGCCGGTGGAAGAGCGTCTCCCCGCAGAGCCGCAGGTGATTGAACCGGAGGACCGGGTCGGCACCTACGGGGGTACCCTGCGCTTCGGAGAGGTCAACCCAATCAATCTTTGGAGCTTCGCCACCCTGCGCATGAACGGGCTCTTCAGGTATGACTTCTCCAACACCCAGGTCTTCATGGACATCGCCAAAGACTACTTCTTCTCCGATGACTACAAAACCCTGACCATCGTCCTGCGTGAGGGCCATAAGTGGTCGGATGGCGAACCGTTCACGACCGACGACATCATGTTCGCCTGGGAAGACGTCGCGATGAACGAAGATCTCTCCCCCGCCGGGCCGCGGTCCATCTGGCGCGCCGGAGGTGAGCCGGCAGTCTTCACCAAGATCAGTGACACCGTGGTTGAGATCAGCTTCAGTGTGCCCTACCCGATCATCATGAACTATCTGGGTCGCACGGGCGTGGCTACCGACAACAACGTCATCATGCCCAAGCACTGGCTGAAGAAGTGGCACATCGACTACAACGATGATGCGCAGAAACTGGCCGAGGAGGAGGGCTTTGAGACTTGGATGCAAGCCTTCAACTACCACAACCGGCCTCGCAACAACTTCCGCATCGACGGTCCCACTCTCTGGGCCTGGAAGAACGAAACGCTCACCAGCGACCGCGCCGTCGTTGTCCGCAATCCCTACTTCCACCAGGTCGACACCGCCGGCAACCAGTTGCCCTATATCGATCGCATCGAGGCCGTGATCACCGGTGACAAGGAGGTACAGACCCTGAAAGCCAGCGCCGGCGAGTTCGACTTCGAGACCTACTATATCGATATGAAGGATATGTCGGTCTTCCAGCAAGGCGCCGAACAGGGCAACTATCGCGTCGAATTCGCCCAGAACCTCTTCTCCGCCGAGCTGGGTCTGATGCCCAATCGCACCGTCAAAGATCCGGTTCTGAGGGAGTTGTTCAACAACAAGGACTTCCGCATCGCCTTGTCGATCAGCATTGACCGCGAGAGCATGAACGACACCCTCTTCTTCGGTCTGGGCAGGCCCTTCCCGGCCACCGTCAATCCGGGCTTGAGCTTCTTCAAGGAGGAATGGGCCACGACCCACGCCGAGTATGACCCGGAACGCGCCAACGCGCTACTCGACTCTGTCGGCCTGACCGAGCGCGACAGCGACGGATACCGGCTGCGGCCTGATGGCGAAGGCCGCCTGAGCATGCTCATCCACGTCGGTGTATCCGAAGGTCCCAAGATTGCCATGGCCGAACTGGTCCGGGATGACTGGGCCGAGGTCGGGCTTGAGGCAATTGTCGAGAATCTGGGTGAGCAGGGCGGTCTCTTCTCGCAACGACTGGCCACCAATGACCTGCAGATACCGACATGGCATCTCGACAGAAACGCCCTGTTCGGCCGCTCCCTGGGCAGCAACTACGCCGTAGACCAGACCTCCTTCTGGACCGGGACGTGGAAGGACTGGTTCCGCACCAACGGCGAAGAGGGCGTGGAGCCGCCCGAGGAGATCAAGCGGCAGAGGGAGATCTTTGAGCAGTATAAGCTGACCGCGGTCGGCACTGAAGACTTCGATAAGTATGGTGCAGAGTACTATGAGTACTTCACCAGCGAAATCCCGATGATCGGCACCATCGGCTTCACGCCGCGGCCGGTCATCATCAGCAACCGCCTCCACAATGTGCCGTTGGAGGGCGCCGCCTGGATTTCGGACAACAACTTCTATGCCCCGTTCATGCCTTCACAGTGGTTCATTGAGGAGTAGGGCATAGTGAAGAAGACCGTGCAACACCCTGTTTTCGCCCCTGGTGGGAACAGGGTGTTTGCTCTGCCTCGGTGGACGAACGGAGGAATCGAACTTGCAACGGGGTGGGAAACGGCCCTTTTCAAATCTGCCACTCTTCGTTAGTATTCAAGTCCAGCCAGGAAAACGGCTAAAGAGCCGCTACAAACTGATTCGTCTGCGACGGTGAAGGCCCGCCGCACGGATGGATAAGGCGTACCTGCTCCGGATCGATGCGCGTCACCGCCTCTTCCAGCAGACAGCCGTACCTGATAGCGCTCCTTTATGGTCAGCGTATTGCACCGCTTAATTCCGAACAGAAGGCAAAGAAAGGAGAGGCCGGGAACGCCCTGAGTTTAGCCCGCGCCGATGTCAAGATGACGCAACCGAAGAGGAAGGTAACAAAACCGGTACGCTTGGGTCTGATTGGATGCGGCGGTATTGTGCGCATCAACCATATTTCCGTATATCTCGCCCTGCCGGACGCAGTAGACGTCGTTGCGGTCGCCGACCCTGTCCCTGACAACCTTGAGTATGCTGGCAATACGCTTGAGGTGCCGCCGGCGCAGAGATATGCCGACTATCGCGACATGCTCGCCAAGGCCGAGATCGACGCGGTATCGATTGCCACACCGCACGCCATGCACGCCGAGCACGCCATTCAGGCAGCCGAGGCCGGCGTCGCCGTCATCTCAGAAAAACCGATGGCGACCTCGCTGGACGAGGCCGACGCCATACTGGAAGCGGTCAACCGCAACGGTGTCCCCTATGCCATCATGCACAACCTGCTTTTTTCCTTGCCCATGCAGGAAGCGCTGAGTCAACTGCGAACGGGGAAGTTGGGGAAGCCGATTTTGGGTCGTGGTCAATGCATGGGGATGAAACCGGCTGACTTTGGCAGCGACCATGCCAATCCCGCCATGGCTTGGCGCGCCCAAAAGGCGGTGGGCGGCGGTTGCATCAGCGATACCGCCTATCATGAGATCTACTCGGTCGAGGCGTTGATGGGTTCGCCGGTCCGCTATGTCGAAGCTAGGGTGAAAACGATGCGTTTCGATATCGACGTCGACGATCTCGCCATCCTCCTGTTTGAACACGAGGACGGCGCCGTGTCCACGATATCGGCATCATGGTGTTCGCCGGCGATCACAGCTGAACGCGGCCGCTGGTGCGAAGTGCACACCACCAATGGATCGATCCGCGTGTTTCACCGCGACGAGGAGCCGTTCTGGCGCTACGGCGGCGAGGAAGAAGGCTGGAGTTCTCTCGAAATACCCGAACCGGTGGTAAAAGAGAACCCCGGCGTTGGCGGTCACTTCGGCTGCTACGCCGCCACATTCGAGGCGCTCGCCAGCGGCTCGGAAATGCCGGTCGACGGTGAGAAGGCGCGGCACAATCTGGCCATCATCGAAGCGGCGCGAAAGGCAACCGGCGAACGGCGCGCGATAGGAGTTGAGTGAAGATGCGACCTTACGTGGATGTGCACTGTCATATCGGCACGACCATCACCTACGATCCTGCCGTCGGCCAGACGACCGGTCGCTGTCTGGCCCGCATGGCCTCCGCCGGCGTCGTCGCGTCGGTCATCGGGCCGACCGCCGTCGGCTCGTCGCAGATTCGGGGCATACTCGACACCAGGGACCAGAACGGGATCATCGTCCGCGCCTGTCAGCAGTTTCCCGATCGCTTTCCCATCGGCCTCGCCCTGATCGAGCTGCGCCACGGCCAGGTCGGGGCAGATGCCTTCGAAGAAACGCTGGTCGAAGGCGGTCTCAAGGGCATTATGTGGCATCCGGCCGGCATGACCTTCGAAAGACAGCTCTACCCCTTTCTCGAAGTCGCCTCGCTCAAGGGCGGGCTCTGCCTTCTGCATGAGAGCGCGGACCGCACCGCGGCCTATGCACGGCGCTTCCCTAACCTGACCTTCATCGTCCATGCCGGGACCGAAGAGGAAATGGAGCCCTGCCAGCAGCTGGATAACGTCTGGTTTGAGATCGTACAGAGACCCAAAGGCTCAAAATCCGACTGGGACCTGCCGCAACTGGTCAACGAGCTCGGCAGTGAGCGCATTCTTTTTGGCAGCGACCTGCCCTACTACGACTTTCGCATCCTCCAGGCCCAGTTGGAGTCCGCCGACATTGACGAGACAACGCGCGATCGTATCGCCTCCCAAAACGCTGTGACTTTGATCCGCAGTTTTCGGCCCGACTGGGAGCTGCCCCAGGGAACCCTGGCCGCCCCGCAGAACTATACGTACGATGAGTTGTGGGCTCCCAAGGAGGCCGGAAGCGAAAGGCTGCTATAGAGGCTGATCCAGGCGCCGCAAAACGGTTCTAAAAGGTAGAGAGGAAGCCGCAATGAAATTCGCCCTACTCGGTCACTCAGGACACCTGGATTACTACGAGCAGATGCTCCAGGATCTGCCCGACGTCGCCGTCGTAGCCGTCGCCCTGGCGATGCCCGGCGAATCGCTGGACGCTTTCGCCAAAGCGCCGGGTGTGACGTCTGAAACAATTAGATATACCGAGTATGAGGAGATGCTCGACAAGGAATCTCCGGACCTCGTACAGATCTGCGTTCCACCGCAGCAGGTTCCGGGATTTGCCGAAATGTGCCTCAAACGCGGCATCGCCGTCATGACCGAAAAGCCGCTGGCGATGGATCTGGCGAGCCTTTCACACCTGTACGCCGTGGCCAGTGAGGCCGGGACCCCGCTTGCCGCGCTGCATGGCTACCGCAGAATGAAATGGTTTGAGGCCGCTCGCGATGCTGTACATGCCGGTCTGATCGGCGAGCCTCTGGGTAGCTACAGCCAGATCTCCTACCGCTGGGGGGCCAGGCGGGCGGACCATTTTCGCTTGCGCGAGACCTTCCCCGGTATTGTGCCCTTCGTGGGCGTTCATGTCATCGACTGGCTCGTCTGGGCGCTGGGCGATGTATTCACCGAAGTTACCGGTTGGGAGACGACGGCCGCCCATCCGGACTATCCGGGCTGTGCCAGCCAGGCCGCCGTCCTCTTGCGGATGCAAAACGGTGGCGTCTCGACCGTGATGCTGGACTTTCTGCGTCCTTCCACCGCGCCCACCCATGGCGATGAGCGCATGATGATCTCAGGCACTGCGGGCGTTGTCGAGAGCATCGCCAACGAGGAGTCCGCAAAGCTGATCAGCGAACAGGACGGGGTATGCAACCTCGAGATCCCCGACACACCCAACTGGTACACGGCCTTTGTCAGCTCAGTCCGGGACGGATCCTTTGCCGGGGTTGAAGAACTTTTTCGGATGACAGAAATCGCCCTCAAAGCCCAGCAGGCGATAGACGAAGGGAAGAGAATCTCTCTGCTGCAATCCCCCTACGAGGCGAAGAAATGATCGGCTATATCGCGCAAAGACTGATCTACGCGGTGGTGACTTTCCTCTTCCTGAGTGTAGTTGTGTTCATCATCATTCAGCTGCCGCCAGGCGATTTTCTGACCAGCTACGTCGCCCGCCTGGAACAGGAAGGAGACATCATCGATGAGGCCGAAATCGAAGCCCTCAAGCAGGAGTACGGCCTTGACGCCACCCCTGTAGAGAAGTACATCCGCTGGTTTGCGCCCTTACAGCGCGCAGAAATGGGCAGCACCATCCAATGGAACCA
>VYDA01000570.1 GCA_009843665.1 Caldilineaceae bacterium SB0675_bin_29
GGCTGCAAAGCGTGATCTGGTCTCTGCGCGTCCTTTACGTTGGTGGCGCGTTCATCGGTTGGCGGGCAGGTCGTCCCCACTGGTTCTACCCTTGGCTGGGTTTCGCGTCCTACGCGGCAGTCGCCGCTCTGCTCCAATTCGCCCTTCGTATAAATCCCCGGGAAACGGCAGGATTCTCTCCTTACCTGGGCTTCCTCCCTATTCTCTTGGCATTCTCACCCTACTTTGTGACCGCGCTCCTGGTTGGCTGGCCCAAGTCCCGTAGACTGCTGGGGGCATACACGGTCTTTCCACATGCCGCACTGATCATCCCACTATTCCAACTTGTGGAGGGGGACGTCTATGGCAGCGACTTGCTTTTTGTAACCCTTTCCGCAGCAGGTGCCGCCGTTTTCGCAACGCTGTACTGGCGTCCCCCTGCAGCGCTCCCTGGTGGAATCAGGAACTGGCCGCAAGCACCGCTGCTCTTCTTGGGTGTAGCTGTCTCGAATCTGTTGTTTGTGCTCGGCTACGGCTACGGGTATGGTCTTGGAAGAAGCCTGGACATCTTGATAATGTTGGTCCCGATTGTCGGCTTCAGCTGGCTGGTCCTCAGTGGACCGCTCTTGCTACCGCCGTTGGTCCAGTGGTTGCTACGAGTCTTCAGGGTAGAGGAAATTGTAGCCCCAACATTGCAGCAATTCGGTCGCATTCCGCTCCGTATTTCCGGAGCGGCATTCAGGGTCAAGGATGAAACAGGCCCTCTTCAATCTGTGAAGGCAGAAAGCAATTCCCCCAAAGGAGAAGTAAGAATGAGCCAGGAAACAGTTGTACAAGACGTGCCCGAAACACGGCAACCGGTCGGTTCGGACCTGGACCGCCCTTACAAACTCTCAGTCATTGTCCTGGCGGCGCTGGCAGTACTCCTTGTCGCACTCTACGTCGGCCGCGCCGCCGTCTACAAGATCCACGAGTTCGAACGCGGCCTGCACCTGCGCGGCGGACGCTTCCTTGGCGTTCAGAATCCCGGCTGGCACGTCCAGGTCCCACTGGTCGACACCGTCATCATCGTCAAGGTCATCGAAAGACTGGGCTACGTCGAGCGCATCCCCGCCATGACCTCCGACAATGTCACCATGGACGTTTCCCTCCAATTCACCTACCGCGTCACCAATCCTGAGCGCTTCGCCCTCGCCGTCGACGACCCGGAGCGTATCGTCTTCGAGTTCGTTCAGGGGAGGCTGCGCGACGTCATCAACACCAAGACGATGACCGGCGTCATGAATCAGCGCACCGAGATGAACCTTGAGATAATGCAGGAGTTGAAAGAGAAGGAAGACCAGTACGGCGTCGAATTCATGACCGTGCAGATCCAGAGCGCGTCGCCGCCCGCAGAGGTCCTGTCCGCTATCAAGGACCGCATGGTGGCTGCGCAGCGCCAGGAACAGGCCGAGGCCGAAGCAGCACAGCAGCGCACCGTCGCCGACGCCCAGTTCTACGCCGCCCAGAAGGAGGCAGAAGCCGCCGCCTACCGCATCTCTACCACCGCCGCCGCCGAAGCCGAACAGATCCAGCTAACGACCGAAGCCCAGCAGCTTGCCGTCCGCGCCATCCTCAGCGAACTGGAAGGCAAAGGCGCGCTCGCCGAAAAGTACATCGACTATCTCATCGCCGTCGAACTGAAGGAGAACAGCAAGTGGATCCTGGGAACCGGCGCCGAGCCAATCCTCGAACTGCGGCCCTCGGCAGAGGAGTAACGCATGCGGAAAATACTGCTCTTTGCGGGTGCCGTCGCGATCCTTGTGACCCTGACGCAAACGGCCCCGCGGAACCTGACCGTCTCCCGCGACCATAGCGAGCTACTCGCCAAAAGGATATACGCCTATCGCGACTGGCAGAGCACCGGTGTACGCATCGATCAGGGAGACCGGGTCGAGATCCAAGCGGAAGGCGAATGGCTCTACACGCCCGATGAGTTCCACGGGCCCGCCGGTCACCCGAGATTTCCCGCGCCCAGCTTCTACCCCGTTTCCAGCGGCTCCGGCGGCGCTCTCATCGGCCGCATCGGCGATACCGGCGGCCGCTTTGTCGTCGGCGAACGCCTGAACATGCAGGCAACCCAACACGGCATCCTCTACCTGCGCATCAATGACGACATCCTCAGCGACAACGACGGCTGGGTCGCCGTCCGCATCGACGTCACCGAAACCGAAGACTCCCTGCCCTGAGCTCGGACATCTCCCAATCAAAAAGAGAGGAGTGAGAGCAACGCTCACTCCTCTCTTCTATTCTCTCACTCCTTGCCCTTTACTCCTCGTCTTCCCCGTAGCTATGACCGGCGAGGATCGCCCGCACCTCCGCCGCGCTTGACGCCTTCTGCATCTGCCCGATCCGTTCCTCTTCATGCGCCAGCAGCTGCTTGACGTTGCGCAGAACATCCTCCATCTTGTCAGCCGGGAACTTGCACGCGCCGTTCTCATCCATGTGCACGATCTCGCCCGGCGCCACGTCCATCCCCCGCACGTGCACCGGCACGTTCACCGCCTGCACAGCCATCGCCCCGTGCCCCGGTGTAACGCCGCTCAGCAGATACTGGAAGCCCATCGGGCGGATCTCGTCAATATCTCTCGATGGCCCGTTCGAAATGCAGCCCACACAGCCCACCGCCTGCATCGCCGCCGTCATGTTCCCGCCGGCCAGCCCCACCTTGCCCGCAATCTCGCGCGGAAACTTCTGCTCCAGGACCAGGATCGTCGGCTTCGGCGACGCGTCCAGCGCCTCCAGCACGTCCGAGAAGCCGACCCGCGAAAAGTTCGGGTCCGGCAGCCCGTAGACGCACGTCACCGCGTATCCCGCCAGCGCGCCCAGCTCAGGATACATGCAACGTATCGTCTCATCTGTATACCAATTCTCCGTCCACGGGTTGTAAAGGCCCAGGCACAGCGGATCTTCAGGGTAGGTGGCAACCACGTTGGTGATCGACGGCGTATCCACCGTCTTCAACTCTTCCAGGATCGCTTGAGGATTCATTCTGCCTTCCTTGATGTTGTTGGTCTGGGCTCTGTTTACTAAGGGTTACTGCTTCTCGCCGTAGGACGTTATAAATTCGCAGATTCGCGCCATCGCCGGCTCCAATACGTCCATGCCCGGAGCGTAACAGATGCGAATCGACCCTTCGCCGCCGTTGCCGAACGCGCTCCCCGGCGCCACGGCCACGTGCTTCTTGCGCAACAGTTCGAGGGCAAACTGGTATGAGTCGTCGACGCCTTCAAGCTGCGGAAACAGATAGAATGCCCCCTCCGGCTCCGGCAGGTTGACGCTCGCAACCTCTCGCAGCATCCCAGCACAGAAGTCCCGCCTCTCCTGAAACTCCTCCACCATCGCCGCGATATCGTCCTCACCCTGCGCAATCGCCGCTTCACCGCCCCGCTGGATCATCGTCGGCGCGTGCGAAACAATGAACTCGTTCAACTGCGCCGCCTTCTGCACAAAATCCGCCCGGCTCACCATCCAACCCAGCCGCCAGCCCGTCATACAATATGTCTTGGAAAACGAGTTGACGACGATCACCGCGTCTTCACGCGAACTCAGCTTCAGAATCGAGGGCGCAATCTGCCCGGATCCAGCCTGTCCCAACCCGCACTCGGCCCTACCCTGACCGCCGTAATATATGCGCTCGTAGACCTCATCTGTCAGCAGCCACAGCCCGTGCTGACGCGCAAAGTCCAGCAGCATCTGCTGCTCCGCCACCGTCGCCGTCCAACCAAGCGGATTGGAGGGCGAGGCGTATAGCAACAGGCGCGTACGCCCTGTCAGTGCACTCTCCATCGCCTCCACGTCCGGCGTAAAGCGCTGCCCCGCACGCGCCATCGGCACTTCCACCGCCCGTGCGCCGAACATCTCAATCATCGCCGACCCGTTCGGCCAGTTCGGACTCAGCACAATCGCCTCATCCCCCGGATCGACCACACACTTGATCGCCAGGTTGAGCGCCTGCACGCCCCCGTAATTGACCTGAATCTCCGAAGGATCGATCTCCACTGCGTGCAGCCTTGCTATCAGATTGGCGATTGCAACGCGCAGCGACGGCAGCCCTTGGTTTGGGGAGTAATAGGTCCAACCCTCCGCCGCTGCCCGGTTCACCGCCTCGATCACGTAGGGCGGCGTCGGCAGGGTCGACTCGCCGAACTGCAGGGATAGCACGTCCTCCATACCGAATGCCACGTCCGCCAGCGCACGAATGCGGGAGGGCGGAACACGCTCAGCAGACGGTGCCAAAGAAGGGGATTGCATGAGGGGCGGGAAAATCCTTTCCTCAGATGACAAACTTGCGTTGGCCGGTTGAAAACTGTTGCTTCGTTCGATACGCTCAGTCATCCAGTAGGGCCCGCGCTATCTCCTCCCACTCCTGTGGCAGAGACGCGCTGCTGGGCGGCTTCTGTGCGCGGCGATACCAGCCGTTGGCATTTGACAGGTCACCCTCAACTCGGTGCAGATAGGCATGCACCCAGGCCGAACCGTTCAAGTCCGGCTGCCCTTGCAGCGCGTCGTGGGCGCCGTCCCAGTCGTTGGCAGCATCCAGCCACAGCGCGCGCAGCGGCGCTCCCACCCCTTCCGGCGGGGCGTCGTCGGTAAGGCTGGCCTTGAATTCGTCAAAAGTCATGGGTTCACTCCTTATTCTCTTGGCTGCTCAAAAATGCACACGCGCCCTATTCCGGCACGACCGCGATGCAATCGACTTCGAGCATAATGTTCGGCAACTGGCAGCCCACCGTTGTACGCGCCGGATATGGCTTGGTTACATACTGCTCGTAGACCTCATTCATCTCGGCGAAGTCGTTCAGGTCCGCCAGAAACACGCCGACCTTCGTCACGTGCTCCCACGAAGTGCCCGCCTCTTCCAGCAAGATCGTCAGATTGTCGAAAACACGCGTCGCCTGCTCCCGAAACCCGCCCTCGACCCGTTCTCCCGTGGCCGGGTCCAGCGGCCCCTGACCGGCAATATAGGCGATCGGCCCGTCGGCCACGATGCCCTGCGAATAAATGCCCGCCGGCGGTGCCCCCTTCTCAGTGTATACTTCCCTGCGCATTTCTGCTGTCTCCCGTTGTTTTTGTTGCGTGAATTGGCCGATCGATATGACCAAAGCACCGGATCGTGTAGCTCTATTTGGGCTGCGCCCTCTGAATCCTCGCCGGCCACTCACTCTTGATGTAAGCCAGCACCGCCCAGATCTCAGTATCGTCAAGCTGATCGCCGAAACCGATCATATTGCTCCGGTATCCCCTGCCTACGTAAGCCTCTGTCCCAATCTTCGTGATCTCAAACAGCTGCTCATCTGGGTGATGCCAGGTGTGACCGGTCTCGTCGTGCGGCGGCGCAGGTAGAAATCCGTTCTCGTCCCGTACCTTCCAGTTTGCCTCCCCTTCAAGCTCCGCGCCGTGACAGGAGCCGCAGTACTGCTGGTACAGAATCTCCCCCAGCGCCACCAACTGCGTGTTGGTAACGTCCGCCCCCTCCACTGGCCCTTCGACCTGGGGCAGACTGACCT
>VYDA01000039.1:0-4439 GCA_009843665.1 Caldilineaceae bacterium SB0675_bin_29
CCGGATTGGCGTGTGACCTGCGCGCTTCACTCCGAAATTGTTGGATACCGGCAGGGCGGTACTGACGAAAGCACTTCGCGTCGAGAGAGGGCCTGGCTGGACGTTTGACCATGAAAATGATAGTGGGCTTGGGCAATCCCGGGCCCCAATACGCGCGCAATCGACATAATATCGGCTTTCAAGTGGCGGACGTCCTGGCCAGGCGGCATGGCATTTCTCTTTCGCGTTCGAAATACAATGCACTGTATGGTCTGGGTACGATTCCGCATTCGCGTGCCGTCGAATATACGCGTCTGCCGGAAAAAGGTTCGTCCAGCCAAAAGGCGCTGATAGTGCGCCCGCTCACATTCATGAATCTGAGTGGCAACGCCGTCGCACAAATGGCAAAATATTTTCGAGTGGAACCACAAGATATCTTCGTCGTATACGACGAACTCGACCTTCCCAGCGGCAGACTACGCCTGCGCCCTTTTGGCGGCAGCGGCGGGCACAACGGGATGAAGTCGCTCATCCGCATGCTGGGTACTGATCGGTTTCCACGCGCCAGGGTAGGCATCGGTCGCCCCGACTCTCCCATGAGCCCGGCCGACTATGTGCTGCAGAACTTTAGCGCCGACGAAGAGGTCATCTTTGAATCTCTTCGTCACAGGATCGCCGACGCCGTCGAAACCTGGCTATTCTATGGGATCGACCTGGCAATGAATCGGTACAATTCTACGCCGGCGACGGCAGAATGAGCTTCCAGTTCACTCTGCACCTTTAGTGGGCCCTCCTATTCCCGGAAATGAGCCCGTTCCCAGCAGCTTGATCAGCTAAATCAGAGTAAGAATGAATCTTTCAGGCCTACTTCCACTTCTCAGAAATCAGCCAGCCTTTCAAGACCTCCTCTTTCGACACACGCCGGCGCCCCAAAAACTGTACGGAGCAGCCCGCGCACTGGTCGTCGCCGCCGCCGCGATCGAGAGCGAGGGTCCGGTCCTCGTACTGGCCGGCACAGCCGAACAGGCCGAGAAGTGGGTTGAACAGCTCGCATTGTTCCTGCCGCCATCCGCAGGAGCGACGCCAATCTCTCACTATGCCGATCCCGATGCACTGCCCTACGAACGAATTCCATGGACAGGCCGTACCCGCCAGCTCAGACTGACCGCGCTTGCAGCCCTGCAGAACAAGAGCAGCAAGCCAGCGGTTGTGGTTGCCTCCCCGCGGGCCCTGATGCAGAAAACGTTGCCCGCAAGGATGTTTAGAATGGCTCTTCGGCCTCTCCGCGCCGGCAGCTTCATTCATTTGGATGAGTTGACCGGCCGCTGGGTCCGCAACGGTTACGAACCCACTCAAGTGGTGGAAGAACCGGGAACCTTCGCTCGCCGCGGTGGAATCGTCGACATCTGGCCTCCAAATCTGCCCTATCCAGTCCGCATCGACCTGTTTGGTGACGAAGTGGAGACGCTGCGATCTTTCGACCCGGCAACGCAGCGGAGCGAAATGCAGTTGCAGAGAGTGCTGATAGGGCCCGGAAGCGAAGCCCTTGGAAGCGTACTTTCCGAAACTGCCGTGCCGGTACCTCCAAGAGAAGCCTCCCCAATCGGCTTGGTCCATGAACAGCAGGGCGATTCCTCCCTTGTTCGCGGTTCCTCGAAGGAACTTTCTTCTCACGGCAGGGGATCTGACGATGGTCCGAACACCCTTTCTGGAATGGATGGGCTCCGTGCGGCGCTGCTGCAAGAACCGAACCTCATTCTGGCCGTCCGAGAGGAGATTGTAAGGGAACTCGAAGACCTAGGCGCCGGGCGTACATTTCGCGGCATCGAGTGGTATCTGCCCTATCTCTACAGCCGTCCGGCTTCTTTGCTGGACCACCTGCACGACGATAGCCTGCTTGTCATCGACGACGGCGAGCAGCTGGCCGCAAGTCTCAAGGAGGCAGAGGAAGAGGGGGCCCGTACATACCAGGAGCTTCTGCACGGCCACGAACTTCCTTCGAATTTCAGCTCCAGTCTCTTCAGCCCGGAAGAAATCCTTGATCAGGCCGCCGCTCGCCTCCCACTTGTTTTGGGCGCGAGCGCCCTCCAGGGGGAACAGAACCACGAAGCAAATTCCACTCTAGCGCGCCAGTTTGTTCCCTGCCCCCACTTCGCAGGGCAAACCAAGCGTATCCTCCAGGAAATGCGAAAGTACGCCAACGCCTCCGAGAGCGTCGTGCTGGTTTCCCGCCAAACCGCGCGCCTGCAGGAGGAACTGCGCGAAGCCCAGCTCCCTGCCAACCTGATCGCCGACTTGGAATCCCCCCCTCGCCCCGGAATCTCTCTTCTGCAAGGCGTTCTGCCCGAGGGATTCGTCATGAACGGGTCCCCGGTTCCAGGGAATGACAGCAATGGCAGGCAGCCGGTTTCCCTGCGCCTCTACACCGATTCGGAGCTGTTCGGCTGGACCCGTCAGAGCCGCCAACAGCGGCGCAGGTCCCAGTCCACCGTGGCCCCGGAACTCTCTTTTGCAGACGTCAGCCCCAACGACTATGTCGTCCACATGGAGCACGGCATAGGAGTATATGAAGGCCTCACCAGGCTCGAAATGGGTGGCGTAGAGCGGGAATACCTGCAGGTGAACTACGCAAGGGGCGACAAACTCTACGTCCCCGTGCATCAGGCAGACCGGCTGAGCCGGTACGTAGGGGCCGGGGACTCCGGCATCCCGCCCTCCGTTACACGCCTGGGAACGAGCGACTGGCAGACGGTTAAGGCGCGTGCAAAGAAAGCCGTTGAAGACATTGCCGAAGACCTTCTCAAGCTCTACGCAGAGCGTGAGGTCGTTCCCGGTTACGCTTTCAGCCCCGACGGTCCTTGGCAAGAAGAGATGGAAGCAGCCTTCCCCTTCAGGGAAACGGCCGACCAGATCGACGCCATCATCGACGTCAAACGCGACATGGAAACCGATCGGCCAATGGACCGGATCATTATCGGCGACGTCGGCTACGGCAAGACAGAAGTTGCCATTCGCGCCGCCTTCAAGGCTGTGATGGATGGAAAACAGACGGCAGTGCTTGTGCCCACAACAGTTCTCGCGCAGCAGCATTTTCGCGTCTTCAGCGAGCGGCTGGAACAGTTTCCTATCTTGGTGGAAATGCTCTCACGCTTCCGCACGCAGGCTCAGCAGGAAAAGGTGTTGCAAAAAATGCGCGAAGGAACCGTTGACATTGTCATTGGCACCCACCGTTTGCTTTCCAAAGATGTGGAGTTTAATTCGCTTGGACTTCTCGTTATCGATGAAGAGCAGCGCTTCGGGGTCAGCCACAAGGAACGTCTCAAGCAGATCAGATCCCAGATGGACGTGCTTACCCTTAGCGCCACCCCGATCCCTCGAACTCTGCACATGAGTCTGAGCGGTGTTCGCGACATGAGCACCATAAACACGCCCCCTAGAGAACGGCTCCCTGTGCGTACCATTCTCTCAGAATTCGATAGCACGCTCGTTCGTCAGGCCGTTCAAAGGGAACTGGAGCGGGACGGGCAGGTATTCTTCGTCCACAACCGTGTCCGTGGCCTTCAGACCTTGGCGACGCGTCTCAAGCGCGAAGTGCCCGAGGCGGTCGTGGCCATAGCGCACGGACAGATGGCTGAGCGCGAACTGGAAGACACGATGATGCGCTTCGCCGACGGCGAAATAGATGTCCTTGTCTGCACGACCATCGTCGAAAACGGCCTCGACATTCGAAGAGCCAATACAATCATCGTAAATCGTGCCGACCACTTCGGACTGGCCCAGTTGTACCAGTTGCGAGGCCGCGTCGGCCGCGGCGCCGTCAGGGGTTACTGCTATCTCTTTCATGATCGCCATATCACCCTGTCTTTCGACGCGCGCCGCCGGCTTGAAGCCTTGTTGGAGAGCAGTGACGAATTGGGAGCTGGCTTCCGCATCGCCATGCGCGACCTCGAAATCCGAGGGGCGGGAGAGCTGCTTGGCGCAAGGCAGCACGGCCAGATTGCTAGTGTGGGCTTTGACCTCTATACCCGCCTTCTTACACAATCGGTCAATGAACTCCGCGAAATGAGGGAACGTCTTGCCAAGGCGCAAGGAGCGAATGGCAGTGCAGCAGGATCGAATTCTGGAAATGGCGAAGTACGGTCTCAAGCGTCACCGCCGTCTCATGACGAAGCGCCCCTTCCGATGGCGCTGGACGATCCCCTTGCTCCTCCCGTTACCCTTGACCTGCCGCTACGGGCAGAGATTCCTGCAGATTACGTCGAAGATGAAGGTTTGCGTCTTCAACTCTATCGTCGCATTGCCGGACTGAACTCCTCGCAGGATCTGGAAGAAATGCGAAAGGAGATAGAAGACCGCTTTGGTAAGGACGCAGAGTCAAACGCCCTCCCCCAGGAATTGGAGAACCTGTTTTACCAGATTGAGGTAAAGATGGAGGCACTGAGGACCGGCATATTGAACAT
>VYDA01000039.1:4449-5519 GCA_009843665.1 Caldilineaceae bacterium SB0675_bin_29
ATTGAACATAGGCCGCCGGCGCGATCAGATCGCCGTCAGACTTCCCCAAGGGTTCCCTTTACACGCCGTCGGATCATCGGAGGTCGTGAAAGGAGAAATTGCCGACGGTCCTCGGCGAAGGCTGCAAAGTTTCCTGAGGATGGGCCTGGGCCGCACAACCGACGAAGGAGAGTTCATTCCTAACAATGCCATCCACGTTGGGCGCGAAGCAGTATATATTCCCATCGATGAGGAAGGGCAGTGGCGAACCTATCTGCTTGATTCGCTAAAAGCGCTAAGGGTGAAACGATAGCCGAAAGCGCATGGGCCTTCTGTCCTGGCGTGGTGCCTATGCAGCAACCGGCGTGTGACGCTTGCGAGCCACTTCAAGGCGGGCTTGGCAGTGGCTGGACGACCCACCGGCCAAACCAAATCCGCCTGCAAACAGCCAGGTGCCCATTTCCCCATTATGCTTACTATGGACCAGGTCTCCCTCTCAGTGGGTAGCCAGTTTTCCCCCAAAGCGAACATATTGCGCATAGTCAATTTCAACGCGGCGGCCTATGTACTCCTGAGTCGTCGGAGCCTTTCGCTGTGCTGCGACGAGCCGATTGGTTGTCCGAAGTAGGAAGGCGTCCGAGCCGGCCCCGCTTCCGTAACTGACGACCAGAACGAGCTGTCCCTCTGTGGCTGTGTCCAGCACCGCCGTCAAACCGACAAGAGCAGATCCGGCATAGGTGTTGCCAATCTCTTCAACCAACAGTCCACTCGCCCACTGTTCCTCCCTGAATCCCAAAGTGCGCATCGCCCGAACCGGAAACTTCAAATTGGGCTGGTGCACCACAACGTGGTCGATCTCCGCCGCAGTCACTCTTGTCTCCTGCATGATCTCTTCAGCGGCCGGCAACACGTGGCCGAAATAGCCGGGGTCTCCGCTAAAGCGTTCGGCGTGACTGGGAAACTGGCTACCGGGCCGTCGCCAGAAATCAGTCGTATCTGAAACGTAGCTCAAGCTTCGCTTGATGACAGCAAGAGATTCATCCGCCGCACCCAGCAGTAGGGCCGCACCCCCTGCGCCCGCTGTGTATTCC
>VYDA01000038.1 GCA_009843665.1 Caldilineaceae bacterium SB0675_bin_29
GGCTCATGCCCAGCGCCACCATGTTGACCAGCATCTGCAGATGCCCCTGGGGCTGCATATAACCTCCCATCACGCCGAAGCTGGCATGCAGCGCCCCGCCCCGGGTCGTCATCGCCGGGATGATCGTGTGATAGGGGCGCTTGTTCGGAGCCAGACTGTTGGGATGGTCGGCGTCAAGTACAAACAGCGCGGCCCGATTCTGCAGGCTGACACCGCTCCCGGGCACAACCAACCCGCTGCCCACTCCCTGGTACAGGCTGTTGATAAAACTGCACGCGTTCCCTTCGCCGTCCGCAGTCGACAGATAGACGGTATCTGAACCGGCCATGGGATAACCGCTGGAAACCGACGCTGCCGCGCGCTGCGGGTCTATCTCCTGGCGCCTCTGATCAGCGTATGCCCGGCTGGCGAGCGTGCTAAGAGGGATCGGTACCACATCGACATCACAGACCCACTGCTGGGCCTCCGCGTAGCCGATGCGCATACACTCAACCAGCGTGTGCAACCGGTCGACGCTCGACATATCGGCCAGGTCGAAGCCTTCCGCCAGATTGGCGGCGATGATGGCCGCCAGTCCTTGCCCGTTGGGCGGGCATTCGTACAGGCGAACATCACCGAAATCAGCTGTGATGGGCTCCTGCCAGGTGCTGGTATGGGCCGCCATATCCTGCGGCGTGATCCAGCCGCCGTAACGCTGAACATGCTCGCTCAGCTTGACAGCGAACGCCCCGCCGTAGATCGCCTTCTTTCCGTCCGCGGCGATCGCCCGCAGCGTCTGCCCCAAAGTGGGGATGCGCATTATCTGCCCGGGCCGCGGCGCGCTGCCGTCGATGAGAAGCTCATGACCGCTGGGCTGCTCCGGTCCGTTGTCCAGGTCACTGCTGACCCAGTCCGGTGACCTCCGAAGTTTCGCCGCTTGCGAAGCCCAGCCCCGCCCTATCCATTCGGTGACGGGGTAGCCCTCTTCCGCCAGATGGATGGCCGGTTTGAGTACATCGGCCAGCGTCATGTCACCGTGCCTTTCCAGCAGATCGCTCCACCCGGCGACGGTCCCCGGTATGCTGACGCTGTGGCCCGTAAACTGCGGCATGCGGCAATAGCCGAGACGCCGCAGTTCGTCGATCGACGCCCCACTCGCAGAGCGGCCGGACCCGTTGAGCGCGGTCACACTTTCCGTCTTGGCATCCCAGTAAAGGGCGAAACAGTCGCCGCCAATTCCGGTGGAGGTCGGCTCGACCACGTTCAGGGCTGCGGCCGTGGCGATGGCGGCGTCAGCTGCGTTGCCGCCCGCCTGCAGAATCGACAATCCAGCCTGGGCAGCAAGTGGTTGACTCGTGGCAACCAGTCCGTTGCGCGCCAGGACATTGCTGCGGCGGGAGCGAAAAACGAAGTCAAAATTCATGGACAGATCTTTCCGAAGCCTTCTGATTGGGGCAAATGGAATAGACTATTCATGATAGTCCATTGGTTGGGAATAGGCAAAGCGGTCAAGGATCGCACCGGCGCCGTAGCCAACACGCCCAGGCGTCCCTCTCTTAAGAATTCAGATCCTTTTGGCGGAACTACGCGGCTACGGTAGACTATCTGGATAGCGTCTGTTCCATCTCCACCTGGTTGCCATCTTGCTCCCGGACATGTTGTCCGCAGCAACCAGCTAGTCTGTTTGGCGTCCCGGTTCAGTAACTGCCAATGGGTTTTCTGGTTGAGGCCATTGCCAACATTGCACCCTATATCTATGCAACGTGTGGTCTGCTGGCTCTATTTCAACTGTATCGCACGTGGCAGGTGCGCGCCGAGCGGCGACAGGCCGTCTTCTCCCTGGAGCGGGACAAAGCAATAGACGATCTGTATCGCATCTTTCTCTCAGCCTTGCTGATGCTTGTGGTGATGGGATTCACCTATTTCGCCAGCACAACGCTGCGCGAGGCAATGCTCGCGGTGGAGTCATCCTCAGTGCTTTCATCACCGGACGACTCCTCAACATCCCCAAATACGTCACTGTCAGCCCTGATTCCGACGCCAACATTCACGCCGGAACCACCGACGCCCACCCCGCTGCCGACCCGCATCGTTGTCTCCACACCAGTGCCGGACAATCAGGAGGACGAAACACAGCCGGAACAGTCTGACACCGCGCCCAATCCCCTTCCCGTCTCCCCGGCGCTGTGTCCCGACGGACGTGCAGTCATACTGTCGCCGGGAAACGGGGCGGTCGTAAGCGGGCAGGTCCCAATTGTGGGTACAGCCCAGCACGATCGATTCTCCTTCTACAAGCTGGAGTTTGCAGCCAGTGGCGCAAATCAGAACTTCAACTACTTTGACGGCGCCGAAAACCCCGTAGTCGGCGGCCTTCTCGGTAATCTGAACAGCACTGCCATGGCGAACGGCACCTTCGTCATTCGGGTCGTTGTGGTGGATGTCACTGGCAACTATCCGCAACCCTGTAGCGTGACGGTGACAGTACAGAACTGATGACGTCGAATCCTGAGAAATGCGCTGCCGCTTCGTATTCTGAGCGCGGCCCATGAACAATAGATTCCTGCGCCTGGCGAAAGCGCTGGCCTCCGGGCGGAGTCTGATATGGGGGAATCCACTTGCGGCCGGCGTAGTTTTCGCCATCGTCGTTTCGCTGCTGGTGCTTCTGTCCCTCTTGCTGCGCGACGTCGGTCCGGTCGCCTTGCCAGCTGCCGAAAGTAAATCGACCGCTGTTTCGGCGCTGCAATCGGACCCGTCGGCCAACACGCCTACAGCCACCCCGGCAGCGATGGCCGCCCAGGCCGATGTTGCAACTGCTCCCCCTGTGGCAACCGACGTCTCTGTTGCAATAGGAACGGCTACCGGCAGCCCCACTCCGGCACCGACTTCGACCGACGCGGCCACCCCCTCACCAACCTGGACAGCGACTGTCACACCAACCCCGACAGCGACGGAACTCTATGTGCCGGTCAGCGTCTTCCCTTCCGAAATTGTAATTGGCGCGCCTGACAATGTGACGGGACGTGTCGTTCTGTTTCCGGCCCGTCTGCGCGCCGGGCCCTCCACACAGGATGACGTACTGGCGCGCGTGGGCCAGGATGTCCAGGTCACCATAGGGGGCATCGTCGCCAGTGGCACCTGGGTCCTGTTGAAAGTTACGGATACGAGGACGGAGCAGCACGGCGAGGAAGGTTGGATGGCTGTCGAGCTACTGGAGATCGACGGCGATCTGACGACGCTGCTGAACTATACCGATGAGGGCATCCGCATCCGGCCGTTCGGCTCCCGCCCGCCCGGCATTGGGATCAAGGTGACGCCACAGCCGGCTGCAGCAGCCCAGTTGGCGAACGCCGCCTTTGCTTCCACGCCGACAGCGCCGCCCACAATAACGCCGACGGCAACGGCCTCGCCCGCGCCAACCGAAACCGAGACCCCGACACCCGCACCTACGGCGACATTCACGCCAACACTGACCCCAACGCTGACGCACACACCGTCGTCCACACCAACTGCGACGTTCACGCCAACGCCAACGCCGACAGCCACCCCAACACTGACGCCAACGCCCGCGGCGACATTCACACCGCTGCCAACGTCCACGCGGGCTGCTTCGACGCAAGGGGAGGACTACATACCCACTGAGCTGTCCGCCATAGACCTGCAACCGGCGCAGGTCCCTCCACCACAGGCCGATGAATTTGTAGCGACCGTACTCGACGAGACGGATCCGGCCGATCCCTCCGCACTACTGTCCGTGCGCACCGATGGCGGTGAACGCCTGCTTCTGGATATTGACCCGCTTGCAGAGCAGATTATGATGTGGAGCGGCATCTTTGGGGCCTCCAGAGGTGAATGGCTTGACGCCGGTACGGCCTTCCTCTGGCCGGGTACAAAGGTCTATGTGGCAGGGCGCAGAGAAGAGAGTGGGAGCGTGACCGTCTCTAGCATGCGCGTGGTCGCTCCTCCTGAGTTCCAGCGCGTCAAACGCATGGATGTACCCACCTTCGGCGCCGCCGTGGAGAGCGGCAAGGCGGTCGCACTGCTGGGTAGGCGCGGCGACCCCGGAGTCTTCCTCTTGCACCAGGATGGTGTGGTGACCGTCGTTCGCGAATCCGGGCACAGCGTGCTGCCGGTCTTCGAAGGCGCCCAAGGATTCGTGGTCCCTGATGCCAACACACCCGCCGACCGAAACGGATTCCTGTATGTGCGCGGGGATGGCATCGGACTCTCCTTCCAGGCCTATCCTTTCAACGGCGTGCGCGGAATCGTAGCCGACGAGCGCGGCGATATCTGGTGGCTCGAGACGCCACAGGTCGGGCTGGCTCAGTGGCGGCTGTGGCACTACAACGGCCAGGACGGCGAGATTGTTCTGCGCGTGCAGGCTTCTACCGCCCTGCTGGGGGGAAGTGCCGGCATTTCAATCGAACCAACGCTGATCTCAGCCCTGGCCGGTACCGCAGAAGGACGATCGTTCGTGATCGATACCGCCAATCCGGATGCAGGGCGTCAATATACCGGACTGTACCGCGTCGATCTGCAGCCGGAGGGAGAAATCGACGTGAGCCGGCTGGCGCCCGAGGGCATCTACCGCGGGCCCTTCCAGCTCAGCCCCGGCAACCTCCGTCTGGCCCATCTGGCCTATGACCCGCAGCATCCGAGCCTGACCGTCGGCTTTGTGCGGCCCGCCAACCAGCTTTGGGTGCGGGAGATGGCTCCCAACGGCGCCGGGGCCCGCGGCCGCTTGAGCGCCCAAACCCAGACAAGATTCGAGTTCTTCGCCCCGCAGGTGGCTTGGCGGGACGATGATCGGATTCTCCTTGCCCGCAGCCGTTTCTCGCCCCAAGGTGTCTTTTCACTGGAGATCTTCGGTATCACCGAAGTGGACCTGCGCAAGACCGGTGCCGCAGCCCGTTCCTCCTATCTTTACCCGCTGGGCGATGTGGTAGGGGATTACGCCGCCTGCGCCGATGGCTCGGTCCTGATCAGCGTAAGATCAGGGAACAGGGTTCCACGGCTGGAGGAGTGGACAGGCAAAGGCCGGCCCGAAATGCGGGGCCAGCTGCCGGGATACTATGACCGCGTCTTCCTCTGCTGGCAGCGCTATTCCGGTCCTGTTCGGATTCGCCGGTGATGCGTGAACAGTGGCCGGTAGCAGCGACAATCTGGCCTGAAGGCTTGATACATTTCGCCGGCATCACACATCTGATCTTGGGGATCGCCGGCCTTATTCTGGGCGCCCTGCTGCTGATATGGTGGACCCAGAATACGGGCCGCTGGTACGCAGTCTTTGCCGTCACGCTTCTGTTCAGCATGGTCTTGAACGTGGCGGCCTACTATCTGTTCGTCGTCCCGCCTCATAGCGCCGGTTGCATTGACCTCTGCCCCGGTCGCATCGGTTTCCCTCTCCCCTTCGCCACACTTTCCACCGCGGGATCGGTGCAGATCTATATCGGCGACTTTCTACTGAACCTGCTTCTGTTGTGGTTGCTGTTGTTCGGGGGTGTGGTTCTCTGGCGGATTCTGAGCGAGGCCATCCAGC
>VYDA01000197.1:0-309 GCA_009843665.1 Caldilineaceae bacterium SB0675_bin_29
GCCGTATCTATGTGGGAGTGGGCCCTCCTCATAAGCAGAATCTTGCTGAGCCCTTTTTTCTTCCTGGTCAGCGTGTGTATTTACCACTACATCGCCGCCCTCTTGGGCGGGCAAGGACAGCTCGGTCGTTACGCCTACCTTGTTGCCGCATTTGGTGCCCCGATAACCATTCTAAAAGCGCTTTTCGGCTTCTTGCCTCTGGTCGGGGCCAGCGGCGCAGCCTTCTTGCCAGGTGCTTCGATACTGATTGTTACCATTTGGCGTCAAGCGTTTACTCTCTTTGTTTCTGCTGGCATCCCTGTCATTCTG
>VYDA01000197.1:319-5489 GCA_009843665.1 Caldilineaceae bacterium SB0675_bin_29
GTAGACGCGCAACTGTCTGCGTAGTGGTTTCGAGCCTGTTGGTTTTTGTAATAAGCAATAGCATCCAATATGCGTTCTGGGGGTTGTTTGCAGGCTAAGATCCATTTCGCCAGTGACTACAGGGCACTATTCGATATAATCCCAAGAAATAACGGTCACATTGGACAGAAGTTCATTCGATCCATCGAAGAGGACTGTGATGTCTGCGATGCGCCCTTCCAGACTATGGGTCTGGGTAGTCGCAACTGCCGTAGCGCTTGCCGCGGTCGCCGCTTGCTTCGGCCCGCAAACTTCGAACGACTACTACGACAGGGGCGTTGCCAGGTTCAAGGACGACAAATACAAGGGTGCCGTTGCCGACTTTACTAAGGCCATCAGCATACGGCCCAAATACACTGCCGCCTATATCGGTCGCGGTGACGCCAGGATTGGACTTGGTCAATACGAGGAAGCGATAGCCGACTTTGATCAAGCTCTCCAACTGCAGCCCGATGCCCCCGGCGTCCATTACAGTCGGGGCATTGCTAAGTTCATGCTTGGTCGATACCGGGGGGCCATAGCCGACTTTGATCAGGCTATCCGTCTGCAGCCCCACAAAGCCTATACCTATTACATTCGGGGTCAGGCCAAGTCTGGCATTGGCCAGTATAAGGAGGCGATTGCCGACTGGCAAGCCTCTCTGGAACTGGCGAATGAGGCGAACGACAGTGACCTCATAGCCAGCATTGAACGGAGGATTCAGGAATTCGAGCGCAAGTAAAAGTGGTCGAGAATCTGCGGCCCCAGGCCGAAGGCCTTGTTGGCTGGATCGTCGAGCCAAAGGCCGTTCCCGCTATTGAGCGGAAATGAACGGCGGTGATTCGTGGTCAGTGAAGGTGCCGTCCACGAAGCGGCGTAGCCAAGGTCCCAAATGAACGCACAAGGGCATGGGGCTACAGGTGCCGGCAAACCGACCAAAGGAACAGACGCCCTTCATCCATCGGGGAGGACAGCGATGACAATGACGCACACTTCCAAAAAATGGTTCTGGGAAGTAGCGATTGCCGTGGCAATTGTTGCGGGAATTGTCGCCGGCGCCGCATGGGTGTGGCTTGATGACACCGGCGCCCACAACAACCGCGGTATAGCTAATATCGAGCGCAGTCGATACCGGCAGGCTATCGCTGACTTTGATCGAGCACTGCGACTGGAGCCCGACGCCGCCTATATCTACGCCAACCGGGCTGGTGCCAAATCCGCCCTTGGCCAGTACCGCGAAGCGATTACCGATTATGATCACGCTCTGCGAATGGAGCCTGACGAAGCCTACGTCTACGTCGAGCGGGCCCGGGCGAAATCCAGCCTTGGCGAATACGAGGAAGCCTTCGCCGACTATGATCAGGCCTTGCGGCTGGAGCCTGACGCCGCTTACATCTACGTCGAACGGGCCCGGGCGAAATCCAACTTTGGCGAATACGAGGAAGCCTTCGCCGACTTCGATCAGGCCTTGCGGCTGGAGCCTGACAACGCACACATCTACACCAGTCGGGGCAGTGTCAAGTTTGACCTTGGTCAGGTTCAGGAGGCCTTCGCCGACTTCGATCAAGCCTTGCAACTGGAGCCAGACAACGCGCGAATCTACACCAGCCGGGGCGATGTCAAGTTTGACCTTGGTCAAATTCAGGAGGCCTTTGCCGACTATGATCAGGCCGTCCGGCTGGAACCCGACAACGGTTATGTCTACTTCGACCGGGCCTATGCCAGGGCCGAAATTGGCCAACACAAGGAGGCGATCTTCGATTTTGATCAGGCATTGCGTCTGCAGCCATATTTTATTGGCGCCTATGTCAACCGGGCCCTGGCCTGGAACGCACTAGGTCAGTTCCGGAAGGCGATCGCCGATTATGATCAGGCTGTCCGTCTGCGACCGGAAAGCCCTCACGTCTATTTCAATCGAAGCCTTGCCAAGGCCGAGCTTGGTCAACACAAGGAAGCCCTCGCCGACTTGAAAGCCGCGCTGCAATTTGCGGAGGAGGCTGGCTACAGCGACCTCATCACTTCCATCGAAGAAAAGATTCAGGAACTCGAGCAGGAGTAAAGATGGACGACTATCTGCGGCCTCTGAGCGAACGCACTGTTGGCCGGATCGTCCAGCCGGAGGCCAGTCTCGCAATCGAGTGGAAATGAACTGATCTGCCGTCTGAGGTATGGTGAACCCTATTCTTCCGCATCGACGCAATACGGCAGGTCCAGCCAGCCAAAGTCGTTGTATTTGGCCTGTCGCATGGCCTTGGGTACGCATCCTGTCAACCGGTTGTTCGAGAGATACCATCCTTCCAAGTTGGTGAGTTGTCCCAATTCCGGCGGAACTGTGCCGCGCAGCTTATTGCCGGCGAGGTCCAGGTATTCCAGTTTGGTTAGTTGTCCCAGTTCTGGCGGAATGGATCCTTCCAACTGGTTATACCTGAGGTCCAGCATTTCCAAACTGGTGAGCCTGCCTAACTCTGGCGGAATCTCTCCACTCATCCCGCTTCCCCAGAGCAACAATACCTCCAAATCTGTTAAATTCCCCAGTTCCGGAGGAATCGGCCCCTGCATCCAGTTTTCCGAAATGTCCAACCATTCTAATTCAGCGAGATTTCCCAACTCTGGCGGAACTGTTCCGTCCAGATTGTTGCGGTCGAGTTCCAACGATTCGAGCTCGACTAGCGCACCGAATTCAGGGGGAATGTCCCCTTTCAAACTGTTATCCGAGAGGTCCAGCCACTCTAAATCAGTGAGTCTGCCCAATTCTGGCGGGATCGTTCCGCTCAGATGGTTACTGTCTAAGGACAACGATTCAAGTTCGCTGAGTTTACCTAGTTCAGGCGGAATAGCCCCGTTCAGCTCGTTATTCGAAAGGTCCAGCGATTCTAACTCTGTGAGTTTTCCCAATTCTGGAGGAATCTTTTCACTTAACTGGTTGCTCTTGAGGTCCAGTTTTTCCAGTCTGTTGAGATTGCCCAATTCTGGAGGAATCGACCCGCTCAGCCCGTTGTCCGCAAGTAACAACCATTCCAGTTCAGCGAGTTCGCCAAGTTCCGGTGGAATCGACCCGCTCAACCCGTTCGCAGGGAGGTCTATTTCAATGACCCTGTCGCTGTTGTCTGTGACAACGCCGTACCACTCGTCGATCGGCGCGTCGGTATTCCAACCGTCGCTTCTTAGCCAAGTGTCGCCGTTCGTGGCATGATAGAACGCGACCAGCAACTCCCGGTCCGTGGCGGTCTTCGTTGGTGTCGCCTGGTCGGTAGTCTGGTCAGTTGGCATTTCCAGGTCAGCAGTGGGGGCCGGCGGTATCGGCACACATGCCGCTGCGAGTGCAATCGGCATCCATATTGCTAGTGCGGCGACAACGGCTCTCGCAAGAAGTGACGAACGAAGCTTTTCAGCATCACTTTTTCGCATCATCTGCCTCTCCCTTTCTAGAAAAAGAGTCAATGGAAATCGGCAGCCTTGCTCTTGACCGCTCCCAATCATACTACACAGCGAGGCAGGGACTGAACTGCATCCCATCGCCTGGTTTCAAGAGGCACAGTACACAAGACCTTGAGGCCAAGATGATTCCGTAGATGAGCCAGGTAAGGTTTAGGACTGGAGCGCAATCACTTCTTTGTTGACATCTGGCAACGGCCAGTCAAAACTGTGACAAGTGCAGGCCCTCAGTGAGCCTGCTAAAGCGGTAAAGATCCTCTTGCTGCCCTTTCGCGCCCCTTCCCGGACCAGAAGCAATTCAGCCCTTCTCCGTGCCTTTCCTTAGACCGAGAGCAGTTAGATATTCTCCGTGTCTCTCCGTGGATCAGGTCTTGATGTTCGCCTTGGAAGAGCTAGCATCTGTTCTTTCGTATAGTCATCTAGGCATATCGTCTCTCCATAGCTGGCCCGAATCCTCGCTGCAGCTGGAGTCGGCCGCGCAGGCGAGCCCTGGAATCTTGACAACACAACTGACCCGCAGGCACCCACCAGGAAGGAACTCCATGGCACCTTCAATCTGTATAAATACTATTCAATACCTTTACAAATTGTCTGAATCCGCACCAAGGATCCCAAAAACATGCATTCGAGCGGACAAAGCGGACATATTTCTATGAAAAACTTCATAAAAATACCCCCTCAGTAACCCTGATTCTCCTTCACGAAAATGCCGCCATCCCGCTGCCGGCAACCTGCCGCCCCGACCCGGAATTGTGCATGATCTTCGCCGATCGGGTAGACTGTGCACGGCTCCGCACACCAGCGTCATACAGTTCACCCGAACTGTGCCATACAAAACACTTGGGGACTAGATACCAGAGTAGCACTCAGTATATGTTTCCGGCGGCCCGGCACGAGTCACTTACCTCCACCGTTGCGCCGCCCGCGGCGAATCCCCGGCCGCGTTCCAAGATGTTCCTGGCGGCGTTCACGTCCCTGTCCTCAACGTGACCGCAACCGGAACAACGGAAGAGCCGATAAACCCTCGGCTTGGGCTGCACTTCCCTGCACTCCGAGCAGGTTCGGGATGTGTACGCAGGGTTGACTTCCACGAGTTGCCGCCCGGCCCACTCTGCCTTGTACGACAACTGTTGTCGGATGACGCCCCACGTCTGTCCCAACACCTCCCGGTTCAATCTTCTTTTGCGCGTCCCGCTCGACGCGGTCATATTGTTAATACGCAACCTCTCGATGACAATTAAGCCATACCGCGCCACCAACGCCGACGTGATGACATGGCAATCGTTGCGGTTGCGGACTGCTTCCTTGCGCTTGTGACGGGCGAGCGTCTCCACCGCCTTTCGGCGGCTGTTGCTGCCCTTCTGTTTGCGGGAGATGGCTCTTCGGAGCCTGCGTTCGCGAGCACGGTCCGGGGTGCGCCTCGTGACGGTCTCGCCCGTGCTGAACGTCATACGCTGATTCACCCCCATTTCGATGCCGACGGCGTGCTCGGATGCAGGCAGAGGCTGCCCCGCCTCTTTGTAGACCAGATCGACACGCAGAACCTTACCGTGCATCACAAGGCGTATGCTCTTGAGTGCCGCGGCGGGCAACGGGCGGGAGGGCTTGATCCGTATAACCGGCAGCCCCTTGATTTTGATCTTGTTGCCCTTGACCATGCCGGGCCTGACTTGCGCGACTTCGAGGCACGTGTACCGTTGAGCTGGCTTGAAACGCG
>VYDA01000701.1 GCA_009843665.1 Caldilineaceae bacterium SB0675_bin_29
CCCCTGGATGATGGCCTTGTGCCTGCCCTTTCCCTTCCTCAAAGCCAGTAAAAGATTTCGGCCGCTAATGGTATGACTCCCATGCCAAACCGGCTCCGCCCCATATCTGGGACGCACCTCGCCTTCAGTTTTCGTTGCACGGGCTTCCAAGCCCATGTACAATTCTTCACACAGCCCGCCATCCGCGATTCTCCGAAAAGACACACTGCAGACATCTGGAGCCGGACAACCCAAGAAGGCGCCTGTCGCTGATTGGATATACGCGACAGGACAACTTTCGCCCTGCAAAGAGGTAGCCCATGACTTCCCCGCTTCAGCTGGAGGACAACGCTCCTTGGCGCCGGCGTTTTCGCGGCAACAGCCTGGGATACGCCTATGTTGCCCCGCAAAACCCATCGCGTGGAATCGTCCATGCCAGCTTACAGCGTCCAACAAAACGAATTTTCGCCTGGGACACTACCTCTGGCCACCTGCGTGCACTACTGCCCCGAAGCGAGACCCCTTCCTATGGCTGGCTGGGTCCCAGCGGCGACTATCTTTACTACCTGCAAGACGAAAAAGGCAGCGAACTGGGCCATATTGTCCGCGTACCTTTCGCAGGTGGACCGCCTGAAGACCTGACACCTGAACTGCCCCCATATACACTGCGCGGCTTCGATATCAGCCGCAACGGCTCCTGCCTCGCCTTTGACGCCGTCTACGACAATCGCTACTGGTACTACTGCATCTCACTGGGACCGGACGGATCCCGCTCAGCGCCGCAACTGGTATTTGCGGCCCAGAAAGAGACGTGGGCCTGCCATCTGTCCTGCAACTGCGACCTTCTTGCAGTCAAGTCGACTCGCCGCGCCCCCCATAGCCGCCGCTACACTGTCCTGGTGTTCGACACGAAAGCAGGAGATCAGGTGGCTGAACTTTGGGACGGCTTCGACCACAGTGTCGAACCCGTCCAGTTCTCGCCTCTTCTCGGTGATAGCCGGCTTCTCGCCACGACAACCGCAGGCGGCGCGCTATTGCCTCTGCTTTGGGACCCGCTTTCCGGCGGCAGGCGCGACCTTCCGATGCCTTCAGCCGAAGGCCCGATCCTGCCCTTGGACTGGTCTCCCGATGGCAGCGAGCTGCTTGTTCAAACCAAAACTGAGGAACACGAAGGGCTCTTCACCTACGATCTGTTCGACAAGGAGCTGACTCCCCTGCAACACTTGCCCGGGACGTTTCGAGGCCGCTCTGGGCCCTATCACACAGGAACCGCGGCCAGCTTTTTTGCCCCGGACGGCACAGTGTGGGCGCAGTGGAGCGATGCCGCCCACCCATCTCAACTGCTCTCGCTGACCGCATCTGGTCCGCCCGAGACCGTTCTTCCGGTTGGCGACTGCCCGCCTGGCCGCCCCTGGCGCTCGGTCAGCTTTCCCAGTTCAGACGGCGTCCCGGTTCAGGCCTGGCTGGGCCTCCCGTCGTCGGATGAAACGCCCCAAGGACCCTATCCTACGGTACTGCACGTCCACGGCGGCCCGAGCGGCGCCGTCTCCAACGCCTTCGACGCCACCAGCCAGGCCTGGCTCGACCACGGATTTGCCTATCTGTCCGTCAACTATCGCGGCTCGACCGGATTCGGTCGCGAATTCCAGGAAAAGATAAACGGCGATGTCGGCCGCTGGGAATTGGAGGACATGCTGGCCGCACGTCTCTGGCTGATCGAAGAAGGTATCGCCGATCCAGACCGCATCCTGCTCGAAGGAGGCTCCTACGGCGGCTTCCTCACCGTGTGGGCGCTCTCCCAGGAACCGGAACTGTGGGCGGGCGGCGTTGCACCCGTGGCAATCGTGGACTGGACGATGAACTACGAGGACTCTTCAGCCGCTATGCAGGGCTGGGCGCACATGATATTCGACGGTTCGCCTTCGCAAAAGCCTGACCTGTACCGGGACCGTTCTCCCCTCACGCATGCCGCTGCCATCCAGGCGCCGTTGCTGATCTTTCAGGGTCGTCGCGACAGCCGCGCCACGCCGCGCCAAATGGAGCACTTTGCCCGCAAAATGGATGCCCTGAAGAAGGACTTTACGCTGGTCTGGCTCGACGGCGGTCATGGCTTCACAAACGCCGCCACGGCCGAACACCTGCAGGAAACCCATCTGAAATTCGCCTACCGGGTTCTGGGGCTGCAAGGACCAGATGAGGACTGACCTCTCCGGGCGTTTCCGTCGCATCTTCCAGCCCGAGTCCGGGATCCGGACGACGCTGGCCAATACCGACTACCGTCTTCTCCTGGGTTCGAGCACGCTCTGGTGGCTGGCCCTCTACATGGAGATGATCGTGTTGGGCTGGCTGGTGCTTGAAATCACCGACTCGGCTGGGTTGGTCGGCCTTGTTGGCTTCTGCCGCTCCATTCCCTCTCTACTGGTCGGCGGCTTTGGCGGCCTTCTTGCCGACCGCTTCGGCCGCCGTCCACTGGTCATCGCCTCGCAGACAATCACCTTTTGCATGTATGCCACCGTTGCCGTCCTGTTGGCGGCCGGACTGCTCGCCATATGGCATCTCGTTGTCATCGCACTTACTCTCGGTTGCGCCTGGGCCATGGACTGGCCGACTCGCAGAGCTCTCATACCCGACCTGGTGGGCCGCCCGCGTGTCGTTGACGCCCTGATGCTGGAGAATCTGGGCATGAGCATCGCACGCGCCCTGGGGCCCCTTCTTGCCGGCCTTGTGCTCGACGCATATGATGTCTTGGGCTGTTTCCTGACACTGAGCGGACTGTCTGCGATATCGCTTCTGCTCCTGCGCGCCCTCTCCAGGCAGCCGATTCCACGCACGTCCTCCCCCACCAGCGCTTCACCCCTGGCACAGATTCGGGACAGCGTCCTCTACGTCCGGCAGAACCAGTCCATTCTGGCCGTGACCCTGATCACGATGATCATGAATATGCTGGCCTTTCCCTATATGAACTTCCTTCCCGTCTTTGCAAGAGATGTTCTGAACCAGGGCCCGGTGGGACTCGGCTATCTCGGAGCATCGGTAGGAATCGGAAACGTTGTCGGCCTCTTCCTGGTCAACTGGGCGAGGCGCTTCACTAGCCCGGGATGGATCTTTATAGCCGGCACTCTGCTTCAATGCATGGCGTTGCTAACTTTCACAACCAGTTCCGTATTCGCCGTCTCGTGGGCCTTGTTGCTGTTGGTTGGGATAGGTCACGCATGCTTTGGCATCATGCAGAGCTCGATCGTGTTGCTCGCCGCTGCGGATGAAAGACGGGGACAGGCGATGGGAGCCATTGCAGTGGCTATAGGAGCAGGTCCCTTCGGGAAACTCCAAACAGGGATCCTTGCAGACGCATTCGGCGCGCCCTTGGCTGTCGGTGCAGAAGCTGCCCTGGCCGCACTTCTGGTCGCCGCGGTGGCCGCAACGCTACCGGAACTGCGTCAGGTCGATAGCAGTGAGGAAAGAGCTGGAGATGCCTGACAGAGGAGTTACTTTCCCACAACTTTCACGCCATCGCCTCCTTCATCGCCGCGACAGCCGGCTCTTCCAGTGCGCTGATTTTTAAGACCTGCTCAGCAATCTCCTCTCTTAATGCGACCACCTCTTCGTCCGAGAGCGGAAACTCCGTCTCCATCTGGCGGCGAATTGCAATCAGACGGTCGGCGTTTACCTGCCCCGCTTCAACAGCTTCTCCTCCCTGCTCGAGGAAGAGCCGCTGGTTTTCCAGCATGAGTTCTCGCGCCTCGGCCCACACTGGAACACTGTCCGGCAGCAGCGTTTTCCCTAGGTCGCGCCACGCCAGAGCGCTTTCTCGAAACCGCTTCCCGGCTTCTCGCAGGACTGAGCGATCCAGAATCTGCGCGGCTTCATCAAGAAAATCGGCGAAAACGTCCCTCTCAGCAAATCCTTCCTTACCATAAGTGTGCGTGTCGCTGAAGACCGACTCCAGGCCGGCGTACATCTTACGCCCGGGCGGAAACTCCTTTTCCCAGCTGCCCCTCATCTTCGGTTTTCGCAGCGCATCGGCCCACCTCTGATAGGCAGCAAATCCGAAATTGTGGCGAGCCCCCTTAGGCGGCTTCTCCGCAAAAATCTGAATACTGTCTCGCATGCCCGCCTGAACGGCCTCTGGAATCCTGTCAGGATCCGGCAACGCAAGGGTCATGACCCGGTGTCGCATTTTCTTGACCTTGGATCGCGCCACGGCCAGTTGACCTGTCGTGGCAAACAATGGCACGCGTGAACGATCGGCGATCGAGACAAGATCGGCCTCCTCGTCATACCCGTATACTACGACCGGCTGCATATGAGGAAACTCAAACTCGTACGTATGTGGTTCGTATGGGAGGCTCAGAGCATCAGCCCACGTAATGGCAGGCGTTCCGCTTTCCAGAGTTTCGACCAGGTTACCCACCGCCCTCTCAGCGCTTGCCGTCTGCCGCACGTTCGGCTCTGCGCCCAGCCGGTTCAGCATCGTCTCCATCGGGTCGAACGTATTGCGGGTCAGAATGCGTGCGTGCGGATCGATGCCCTGATAAGCAAAGACGAAATACCCCATCACCGCGCCGCCGCTGATCCCCATCAGCAGTGCCTCGGAATAGGGCTTCCCTGTGTGCGGCGCTGTCGCCCCGCAATAGTCGAGATAGTTTCGAACCGTGCCTGTCTCCCAGTGGAGACCATCGAAGTGCGTATAGTCGGTAAGAGTTGGCATTTCTGCCTTCCTTTTGCTGAGTGCGGCGTATGACCCACAAAAGTGATTGGTCGTAAGGGGTTATGTGGAATGTGGAGAACTGGCTGTCACGGAATTGAGGGAAACCGCCAGCGAGTAGCGTCACTTGCCATTCCGCTCCAGGCGATTACCAGCTGCGGAAAGATGGCAAAAAGGCCTTCCGGTGGAAAACTGGATCTGCTCCGGTCATTCAAGTGGTCGCTGGGCCGGTAAGTTTCGTATTTGCGGATGAATTCATCGTCCACAAGTTGGAGCAGATTTCGGTTCTCCCGGCCAATCTCCTCGAATCTGCCTTCAATGAGAACCACGTCGTCGCCGCTCTCCAAATGAACGACTGCCTGTGGATTGGCGCGCAGATTTCGAATTTTCCTGCCCGTCCCCACAAAGTAGAAAACATCCTTCAGCCAGGCGCCCCAAACGGGCACGGAATGGGGCCTTCCATCAATTCCTGCGCTGGCAATCCAATAGTTCATGGCATCGCGCATGCGACAATCGACGAAGTCCCACGAAAGCATGTCACTACTGTATTCCAGGGGACCGGAGGCGCCAAGGTTTGGGCGGCTGCGCTCGCCTCTGCCGGGGTCATTCATTGCTCTCTCCAGAAATCAGCGGCAAGACACGTGCTCCGGAACTCGGAGGGCTGATGTATACCTCTGGCCACAAGTTCATCGTCTTGGCATATGCTTCCTGAACCGTTTCTCGAACTTCCTTCTCCGTTCCGGCCTGGACAAGAGCCACGGCGCAGCCCCCAAATCCCGCACC
>VYDA01000655.1 GCA_009843665.1 Caldilineaceae bacterium SB0675_bin_29
CAGAATTGAACTTCCCGCCGTACTGACCTCCACCTACCAGAACACACGAAGCTACGGTCCGCTCAGTCGCGCCGCGGCGACGGCAATCGAGGAAGAGAGCCGGCAGCAGCTGGAAATCGGACGCCTGGCAAGCATGGGCGAGTCTGGCCAGTCGATTGGGGCCTCTCTGCGCGCCGGATTCGCTCGCGTTTTTGGCTGCGAGTCAGATGAAGTCGCGCTCACCCATCACACGACCGACGGCATGAACATCGCTACCTGGGGTGTCCAATACCGGCCGCAAGATGAAATCGTCACCAACTCCTGGGAGCATCCCGGTGGACTACTGCCCGTATTTGCCGCGGCCAGGCGCTTCGGCCTCAAGGTGCGCATGGTATCCCTCGACAAAGACGATGACGAGGAGACCATCCTCGCCAAATTCGACCGTGTCATTGGCCCGCGGACCAAACTCGTTTCAGTAGCACACGTTTCCTGGAAGACCGGAACAATACTGCCCATCGACCGCCTCGCCGAGCTTGTCCACCACCATGACGGCCTTCTCGCCGTCGATGGTGCCCAGTCCGGCGGCGCCATGCACCTCGATATGTCTTCCTCAGGAGCCGACTTCTACGCCATTCCCGGCCAGAAGTGGCTCTGTGGACCGGAGGGAATCGGCGCCCTATACGTCAACAGGGAACGAATCGGAGACCTGCTGCAGACCTACGTGGGCTACCCCAGCCTGCGCGACGGCGGGGCCTACGACGAGACCGGGATCTTCTTGCCGCCAAACGGAGCCAAACGCTACGAGGTCGGCACCACCTACCGACCCGCCATGGCCGGCATGTGGAGCGGTCTGCAGTGGCTCGAGGAACTGGGCTTGGACTGGGTGTATGACCGCACGCAGAAGGTGGCCCGACTCACCCGTGAGGTCCTCTCGGCCATTCCTGCCGTCCGCCTGCTCCACACACCGACGCATGCCGGACTGACCAGCTTCACCATCGATGGAATAACCCCGTCAGCGGCCGTCGAACGCCTGGCAGAGGCCGGCGTTCTCATCCGTTCCGTGCCCGATCCGGACCTGATTAGGGTCTCCTCCCACTTCTTCAATGATGAAAACGACATTGACAGATTGCGGGCAGGTATCGAAGGTCTCGGCGGTTAAGGTGTCGGGCAGGGCCTTTGGACCATTTCCATCCCGCAGATCAGGCCAACCGGCGCTCAGGACAGCAGGTCTGCCGTCGCCAGTTGATCTCGCAAATGTGCGCGGGCGCGGCTCAACCTCGACTTGACCGTGCCCCGCGGCAGCCTCAGATGGGCCGCAGCCTCCCCATAATCGTAACCGTGAACGTCCACCAGGACCACCACGTCCCGGTACCAGGCGGGGAGCCCTTCTATCAACCTCCCAAGACCCGCGAGCTGCTCGCGCCGCAGCGCGTATCGCTCCGGGTTCTGTTCGCAGCCCGACGCCGCTGCTTCATAGTCGGACTCCTCGATCATCTGGTCAAGACTTAAGGCGCCTCGGCGTTTCTGGCTCCTCAGATGGTCGTAGCATGTGTTGGACACGATCCGTAGCAGCCACGCCCTGAAATTGCCGTCTTTGAAACGAGGCATCGCCCGGTGGACCTTGATCAACGCTTCCTGTACCGCGTCGGCCGCAGCCTCCTCCGTCTGCAATATGCTGCGCGCCAGTCGCACTGCCGGGCCCCAATTTCCCTCAACCAGGCCCTGGAACGCCTGACCGTCCCCATCCCGGGCGGCCGAGATCAGGCTCTGCGGCCATCCTCCCCGGTCTCTGACATCAGTGGCCGTAAAACCGCCGCCGATCTCTGACTCCAAACGTGTGCTCTCTCGCCGCCTGCGCACCCCATCAAAACCGGTTTCTCTCAGGACCAGTTCGCTCTGTATCGTTGACATCAGCATATCCTTTCCCTTTTGAAAACTACCGAATTACATGCCGGGCGCGCCTATGTTTCAATGTCCATCCGGCTCTGCAGTTAGGATATGCCCGCTTGGCCCCTTCAATCCTGAACCTTCCGCAACACAACTCGGACCATTTGCTTACGGCAGCGTGCCTCCGCAGCGCGGGACAACTGTCCTTGCCAGGACTCGATCGGTTCGGATTGGTACGAGTGGAAAGTGAGGACAAAAGTGAGAGAAGAGGCGCAACCTCTTCAATTCGCGTCCGAGGAGCTTCTCCCCGCCATTTCAGTTGCCTTCGCGAGGAGTGGCGGGTTACATCAGTCAATTCCGGCGGGCGCCGGACCGCTATCCTTCTGTCAGCTGATAGCCGAAACCCCGCACCGTTACAATGAATCGCGACTCGGACGCCCCTTGCGTCTCAGAGGCCTTCTCAATGCGGTTTCGCACCCTGCTGACCATACGGTCGATGCTGGCGTCAAAAACGTCCCCGTCAACCTCCGACCAGATGTGGGTCGCAAGCTCATCCTTGCTGACCACACGCCCCCGATTCTGGTAGAGGTACCACAGGAGATCGAACTGCTTCACGCTGAGAGGGGGCAACAGCACCTCGCCGTCTATAAAGACCTGGCGTGTCGCCGAGTCAACTCGAATGCCCGGCTCTGGTAGGGCTTCGAGATAGGGCGCAGTAATCGTGGCCGAAGGATCGTGGAATCGGTATCGCGTAGCCGCAAACTGAAGCTCGTCGCCATCCTCAAGCCATGCTGTCGCTCCCGGTGACAGACGGTTCCCGTTGACAAAAACTCCGTTCTTGCTTTCCAGGTCGTGCAGACGGTAGGCGTTCTCAATAAAGTGAAGCTCCGCGTGCTGCCGGCTTGCAAATCCATCGTTCACAACGACTGACGCGTTGGTAGAACGCCCAATCAACGTCTGCTCCCTGGCGAGTTCGTATTCCGTCCCTGCATCCGGCCCGCTGAGGCAGACCAGTCTCGCGTTCTGACTTGCGCGCATCTCTACTCCAATTGCCTTGTAGAAAGGCCAAAAGCCCGGGTCAGAGCTCGTAGGAACCGGCAAATGAATGAGAGATCCTAGACGGCAGATTAGGCCCCCTTTTCACCAACACCGATTCTACCCTCTCGACCAAAGCATTTCGGCGCCCCATAGTCTTGAGCCTTCTAGCAACAAACCCCTTTAGACTTCGCGCTTTTGGTTTCGTGTTTCCCTAATCCAGTTTCTCTGGTATTATAGTGCGCGAAAAGTAGATTTTCAACCTTCGCGCCCTGCAAGGACCGCGTCACTGTTGACGCGCCGGACTGGTCGGAATGCAAGTCTTCAGGGCGCCGCCTTCGGGTAGCGAACCCGCAACTATACACTCTAGCCTCGATCAAAGTCATCCAAAGCCAGGCGGAGCCAAGCTTATCTGCACCAGCACCGGTGCACTGCGTAAGCGATGTTCGGATCGAGAACGCGCGTGATTCTACTGATCAACTATGGTAACGGAGCACAAGGGACCTGTCGGCGCCGCCGTTAGGTCAGAGCCGCAAGAAGTAAACGTAACGGGCGAGAACCGCACCGGGAAGCCTGCTGACCTGGGCCCGGATGTCCCTCAAGCGTCCGGTGGTGTCATGACCGGTCGGCAGATCGGCAGATACCTGGTAGGCGATCGGCTGGGGAGCGGCGGCGCCGCCAGCGTTTACCGCGGTTACGATCAGATCCAGGAACGTACAGTCGCCCTCAAAATCCTGTCACACGACGCCGATGACGCTGTTCGCAGCCGCTTTCAGGTCGAGGCCCGTACTGTCGCCAGCTTGAGGCACCCGCACATCGTCAAAACCCTGCAAGTGGGCGATTCATCGGGCGATGGCGCCGCATATATCGCCATGGAACTGGTTGACGGTGATAGCTTGGACCAGCTTCTCAAGCGCCGCGGACGCCTCAGCGTCGCCGAATGCTGCAACATCTTGGCACCAATCGCCCGTGCCCTGGATTACGCCCACCAGCACGAAATCATCCACCGGGACGTAAAGCCCGGTAACATCCTGCTGCGCCCCGTTGACCCTGCCGCATTCGGTAGCGAACACACCGATTCTCTTTCTGCCTCAGCTGTACACGAAGCAGAAAAAATCCTGATCGGCTCGCCGTCAGGTGGAGAGTATCCGCTCAGTCAATCCGCCGTAGAGTTGCCGGTAGCACCCCTTCTGTCCGACTTTGGAATCGCTCGTGCCCTCGATATGCCGGAGCTGACCAATGTGGGACGCACAATCGGCACACCTGCCTACATGGCTCCGGAACAGTGTGCGGGCAGTCGCGAAGTGACCGGACGTGCCGACATCTATGCTCTAGGGGCAGTCCTCTACCGATGCTTGGTCGGCCGCCCTCCTTTCACCGGCTCGACAACACAGATCCTGCACGCCCACGTATACGCCTCACTTGCCTTGCCCGACGATCTGCTCGCCTCCCTCCCCCCGGGTCTCGTCGAGGTGCTCCGCCGCAGCCTTGCCAAGAATCCGTATGACCGCTACGCCGTCGCCCGCGAAATGGCCGACGATTTGACAGCTACTGCAGGCCTGCTTGCTTCCCTGGAAAGTTCCCTCGCCGAGCAGACCTCTACACTTACACTTGTTTCCCTGCCATCGGTCGGACCGCCTCCGTCTCCCTCGAATACGACGGACACAGTTATCGTTGCCGGCGCCGAGAGCCGGCTCGATGGGGCGATGCCGGAGAACATCATCCCGCAACGGCCCGGCGGTCAGGTCTCCCCAACTGTCCCGACTGTCGCTTCCAGGCGTTCGCGAAAACCCTTGATTGCCGCAGTCTTGGCCATAGTCCTTATTTTTGGCTTGCTGGCAATGAGTGGTTTCATCCGCGAAGCGCTGCTGGGAGGGTTAGCGTCAAGTGCCGCACAGAATCAGACCAATTCCGGCGCGCCTGCCCCCGCCGTGCCTGCTGCCGAATCGCGTCCCAACGAAGCTCAAGGCCTGAATGCGGAGGCGACGGCAGAAAGCCCGGCTTCCTCATCCACCGGTTCTGAATCGCAGGCCCCTTCCGCACCACCCGCCGTACCGGTAAGAGATGCCGCCGGCACCTGCCAGTATCAGACAGCAGCTGAGTTTGAAAACTATCTCGGCGTAAATAAGTCGATCGCCCAGGAGCTCGGTTGCCCCAGAGGCGTGCCGGTCTTCCTGGCGTTTGAAACGCAGTTTTTCCAGACCGGCATGGCTCTTGGCCGCTTGGACAAACCCATCGTCTATCTGCGTTATTTCAGCAACGATGAGTGGGAACAGCGGGAACATGCTTGGCGAGAGGGAATGCAGGAAAAAGTCGATTCCCCAGACCTTTTGTCACCCGCAGAAGACCTGTATCAGCCGGTACGCGGCATCGGGCAGATCTGGGCCGAAAGCCTGTTTGTGAGACAGGCGTTGGGTTGGGCGTCTGGCCAGCCGGTAGAGGCTAACGGTATTTTACAATCGTTTGAAGGGGGGTTGCTGATCTACAATAGTGATTTACAAGACACAATCCGTTTCATGAAGTCGCAGTTGCGGCTCTACC
>VYDA01000014.1:0-771 GCA_009843665.1 Caldilineaceae bacterium SB0675_bin_29
CCCCTGCGCCGCCTGCTTGACCTTGTGCCACTTCTCCATCCACGCATTCCTGCCCTTATGCCGGATGATGTCGTGAATCGTCGCCCGCGGCTGATAGGGCAGATACATGCCGCAATGCCACGCCAGGTTGCGGTAGACCATGAAGTCGCCCGGCCCCAGGTAGACCTGCACCGCACCCGGCATCGACCGGCAATGTTCAAAGTAGAACTGCTCCGCCTCAGCGTCGCTCCACTCCGCCGGCGCCTCCTTCATCACCGGGTCCCCCGTAGACTGCACCTCGTCCGGAAGATCCTGCTGCCGCAAATGACTGCCCGGCACATACCACGTACACGAGTCAGCGTAGATCGCGCAGTTGACCTGGTTGAAATAGCGCAGATCATTCCAGACCGTCGCCATGAACGACTCCATCTCCGCATCGCGAGCCTCCGCCGGCACCTCCACCACCCCATCCCGGTGCCAACCGCAGTGCCACGGCCTTTCCAGCGGCTCAACCAGCAGCCCCATGATATCCAGGTGCGCGTGCGTGTAACCAGGCCCCAGCAACCGCTCAACCGTCACCCGCAGCTCGTCCAGCTCGGCATAGTCCCTGAACGGCTGTAGATCGAAATATTCTTCGTACCGATCCAGCGGCTGAATCCGTTGCGTCTGCGGCCCGTTGAGCTCATGCGCCAGCGCACGCGCCCTGTCCGCCTCCCGCCGCAAGTCCGTCAGGAGCGAGGGCGGCACAATCCCCCGAAAGATCAGGAAGCCCTGCTGATGGTACTCATGGAC
>VYDA01000014.1:781-5437 GCA_009843665.1 Caldilineaceae bacterium SB0675_bin_29
CTCATGGACCATCCAGTCTTCGAACCGAAACATCATCTCTGCCTCCTGCATTTCCGCTTTCTGGGACAGCGTTGCGTCCTCTGCATCGGACAGCGAAGCGCCGTCAAGAAAATGGAATCATGTCTGAGTTTGCTCTTTGACAGTACCATTGTTACGATGATTCTTGCAACGGCGAACTGTCCCGGTTTGGGTGCCTTCGGTTGGGCTGCCGCACTTGCCTGGATTCCCATAGCCGAGCTATGGGAATCCAGGCAAGTGCCCCTTTTTGAGGCAATTGCTCTCCAAATTCCTATCGGCTATAATCAGCCAGAGTTTTGCTTGCAATGCCGCGCAGTAATCGCTCTCGCACAGCGACGCCGAGGCGAATTTGCAACGCCCCTGCTTATTCCGGCCCACCATCAACCTGGGAACGCAGGCTCCCCGCCTGCCATCTTAACATTCCGTATTCGCGCACTGACCGCAAAAGGAGAAATGACAAGATGGAGAATCTGAAACTCTCGAGGCGAAACTTCCTGAAGACAGTTGGCGTTGTCTCGGCCGGCGCAGCGCTGGCCGCTTGCGTTCCGGCCGGCGAATCCGCGCCACAGCAGGACGGCGAACCGGCCGCCGCAACCCAGGAACTGATCGCATGGCTGGGTGGCTGGACCCCGACCGAGAGCATGGAGCGCAGCGAGGACAACCCCAATCCGCACAACAAAATCCTGGAGGTGCTTGACGAATACACTGCCGAGCATCCCGGCGTCTCCATTGAGTGGATAAGGCTGCCCTCCGGCGTCAGTAGCCGCGAGTGGATGGTGGCCCAGCAAACCGCTGGCACAGTCCCCCATATCATGCCCGCCGCCCAATGGATCATCAAGGAGGACGTCGACAAAGACTGGTGGGTCGTCCTGACCGACGCACTCCAGGAGCCAAACCCCTATATCGCCGCCGGCGAACCCGGCAGCGAGCGCTGGCTCGACCAGTTCTATCCCACGCCCAACTCCATGCTCAACATCGAAGGCAACTTCTACAACGTCGCCTTCGGTATCAACACCACCTGGTTCTTCTATAACGTCGACATGTTCGAAGAGCTGGGCATCTCCGTCCCCAACAGCTATGCTGAATTCCTCGAAAATTGCCAGGTTGCCAGCGACGCCGGCCTCATCGGCTACGACTTCATCACCTTCTCCCCCGCCGACACCGATGCCTGGTACCGCCAGCAGATTGGCTCGATGATCATGGAGCGCGACCTCGCCCCCCTCGTCAACCCGGACGGCCGCTTCGCCGAGCTCTCCGAGGTCGCCTGCGCCATCCGTGACGGCGTCTATCACGCCCATCTGCCCCAGTTCCGCCAGTGGCTCGAGCTGTGGAAGCTCAACGTGCCTTACCGCCGCGCCGACTGGACAGTCTCCGCGCCCGACTCCACCCGGCTCTTCCTCACCAAGAACACGCCCATCACCGAAAACGGCTCCTGGATCATCCCCCAGCTCGAAATCGATCCGCTGCTGGACTTCGAGTGGGCTACCTTCTGGGCGCCGCCCCTCACCAAGGAGAGCAGCGAGTTCGTGACCGCCCCGCCCACCCTCGCCCCCAACGTCGGCACCGTGACCGATAACTTCGCCATCGCCACCCGCGCCCGCAGAGACGGCGTCCTCGACACCGCCATCGACCTGCTGCGCTTCTTCTCGCACCCCGAAAACATCGAGCTGGTGCAGGGCGAAATCGGCCAGAACATGCCCAATGTCAAGGGCACCAGGGTCCCCGACCGCTTCGCCGAGGCCCACAAAGGGCTGGTCGAGTCGATCGGCTACGTCACCATGTTCCAGTACGAGATCGTCACCATGGACCTCGAAGCCGCCGAGGCCTGTGGCAAGTCCTGGTGGTCCTACCTGCTCGATGAGATCTCCATTGACGAGTGCATCGAACAGAACCAGGCCGCCTTCGAGGGCTACGCAACCCGCTACATTGACGAGCAAGGCAACGCCTGCCCCTGACGTCACAGTGCCGGTGGTTAGCAGCTATCCGCTAACCACCGGCCTCTTACCACGATGAAAAAGACACTCTGGGAACGGATCTGGGAGACAAAGACAGGGTATCTGATGGTCGTGCCTACCCTGGCCTTCCTCCTTGTCTTCCAATACTATCCCGCCGTCTCCGGGCTCTATCGTTCCATGTTTGACTGGAACGCCGGGCTGGCAGGGAACTTCGTCGGTTTCTCCAACTTCGTCGAGCTCTTCACCGACGACGATGTCTTCATCCGTTCCCTCAAAAATATGGCCCTGCTCACCATTTGGTACCTGCTCGCCTTCGTCGGCCTCTCCACCGGCGTCGCCGTTCTGATCCACCGCATCCGCAACGAGGGTTCCAAGTACTTCTTCCGCCTCTTCATGATTCTGCCCGTCATTATTCCTGCCGTCGTCCTCATCCTGCTCTGGAAATTTATCTACGACTCCACAATCGGCCCCCTCAATGCCATCCTCATCGGCGTCGGCCTCCAGGACTGGACCCACGCCTGGCTCGCCGAACCCAAGATCGCCATCTACGCGGTCATGTTCCGCAACTTCCCCTGGATAGACGGCATCTCCGTCCTCATTCTGCTCGCCGGACTGCAGGCCATCCCGGTCGAGATCATCGAAAGCGGCCTTCTCGACGGCGCCAGCGGCTGGCGGCGCCTGCGCTACATCGAGCTGCCACTCATCACCGGTCAGATCAAGCTTCTCATCGTGCTCACCATTATGTGGGGCGTGCAGGAATACTCCGCCGTTTGGGCCATGACCCAGGGCGGGCCTATCGACTCAACCCAGGTCCCCGGAATGTGGATGTACTTCAACGCCTTCCGCATCAGCCGCATGGGCTACGCCTCTGCCATTGGCGTCGTCATGTTCCTGATCACACTCGTGGCCACCATTCTCAACATGCGTTACATAAGATCCCAGGAATACTAGCAGCATGCATATCGCCTGCCCCGAACAACGCAATACCCAATACGAATTACGCACAGCAGTCAGGATCCCGGCATGGTAACGCATAGCGAATCGCTTGCCGGCGGCCCCCCGCAAGACCAGAGACGCCGCCTGTACCGCGGCGACGGCTGGCGCACGGCGGCCCTCGGCATACTCTGCGTCCTCATGATTGCGCCGCTGGTCATGGCGGTCATCATCTCACTCAAAAGTCCCTCCCAGTTCACGCGCGTGCCCTTCCTCCCCACTTGGCCGCTGCGCTGGGAGAACTACGAGTTCGCCGTCCAGATCATCAGCCAGTTCCTGCTCAACAGCATCATCACCAGCGGCGCCACCGTCATCGGCGTCCTCCTGCTCAGCTCGCTCGCGGCCTACTCCTTCGCCCAGATCAGGTTCCCGGGCCGGACATTCGTCTTCTACGCCGTGCTTGCCCTCATGATGGTCCCGGCCTCGCTGACCCTCGTGCCCTCATTCGTACTCATCAGAGACCTGCGCCTCATCAATACCTACTGGTCTCTGATCCTGCCCTGGATTGCAGGCGGCCAGATCATCGGCATCCTCATCCTGCGCGCCTTCTTCGAGAGCCTGCCCGGCGAAATGTTCGACGCCTGCCGCATCGACGGCGCCTCCGACTGGCAGATCTACTGGTACGTGGCCCTGCCCCTGACCCGGTCCATGCTCGGCGTCGTCGCCGTCCTCAACATCCTCGGCACCTGGAACAACCTGATCTGGCCCACCCTGACGCTACCGGAACGCAAAATGTGGCCGCTCACCCCCGGGCTCTACTCCTACATGGAGCAGTACTACACCAGCTACGGGCGCGTCATGGCCGGCCTGCTTCTCGGCTCGATTCCCTTGGTGATTCTCTTCGTCTTCACCAGCCGCCTCTTCGTCGAAGGGCTCACCTCGGGCGCCATAAAAACCTGACCTGGCTCCCGCATCTGACCCCAACCACCAACGACCGTCACCGCTCCAATGAATCGCATGTCCGCAAACCAAACTAAAGTAGATGACAGTACCCAGTACGATGTAATCGTCGTCGGCTGCGGAGGCTGGGGACTGGCCGCCCTTAAAGTGCTCTCCGACATCGGCCTCCGCGTTCTCGGCATCGAGCGCAAAGAGATCTGTAACAATCTCCGGCACTATATGAAGAACATGCTTATGCACTCGTATCTCTCCTACATGGTGCTGGATCCGGAGGACCCCATCCTGGCCCGCGAAGGAAACGAGTACCACCCCCGCATCGAGGAACTGATCAGGAGCTACAGCGATTTTGCGCAAAAATTCAATCTCCCCATCAAGACCCACCACGAGCTTGTCGATATTGAAGGCGCCAAGGATGATTTTCTATTGTCCGTGCGCGATGGCGAGGGGCGTACTTCCTGCCTCAAGGCGAAGCGCGTCGTGCTGGCCACCGGTTCATACGACGAGCCCAATCTGGCCGGCATTCCCGGCGAGCTGAACGGCTCAGTTCAGCACTATTTCCATGAATGGGAACATATCAGTGATCAAAGAGTCCTCTTCATGGGCGGCGGCTTCTCCTCCGCCGATGGCATCGTCGCCCTCTGCCCCCGCAACACCATCCTCTGGGTGGTGCGCAAATCCAAAGACGCCGTCGACGAAATGCTGCACCTCCAGAATTTTTTTTTTTTTGATAAGGAGTCCAGCGTGTTCTACAACGAAATCCTGACCGAAAGTCAGGTCGTCTCTCTGGAAG
>VYDA01000636.1:0-2135 GCA_009843665.1 Caldilineaceae bacterium SB0675_bin_29
GGTTTGTCCACCAAGAGCGACTTCTTTTCTCAGGACTACGAGGCTCTACGCGATGCCATCCAAGCTGAGCAGAATCAGGAGTGGCAGGAGGAGCCTGCCATCCTACCGCCGGGCAGCGCCAGTTTTCACCAGAAGCTCACTTTTCACGGCAGCGGCCCCAACCTGTCATCGCAGCCGCGGCGAAGTTTTGCCGTCCACATGCGAACTGAGAAGTCCCGCCCGAAGGACAATGTGCGCACGGGGCTGACTACTTTCATCGACGATCCGCGCTACTGCCCTATCGTCTTTGGGGATGCCGGCGCGCTGAAGTGCGTCTAGGTGAACAACGCTTCCTCCCTCCGCCCAGACATCGACAAAAACAATCAAGCTTCCAAAAAGGGTGCGGTCGAGATAGACAGTGATCGCACCTTGTATTTCATAACAGGAGAACAGGTCTATGTCCGTTAAACCATACAACATCGAACAATCCAAAGCCTTGCTTGACCGCTCAGACCAGTTGATCGTGCGCGGATGTCAGGGGCACAAGCGCAGCCACGACATGCTCGCGCTCGGTTATCCCGTCTTTACTCAGCGTGCGTCCGGTGCCCGCTTCTGGGACGTGGACGGCAACGAGTATCTGGACTACCTGATGGGCTTCGGTCCTATCCTGCTCGGTTACAACGATCCTGTCATCAACGCCGCGGTGCAGGCGCAGATGGATGAGGGCACGATATACAGTACGGCGCACCCTAAAGAGCTTGAGGTCGCAGAGATGCTGATCGACCTGATTCCCGCTGTGGAGATGCTCGGGTTCCTGATCGGGGGCAGTGCGGCCACGTCGGCGGCGGTGCGGCTTGCCAGGGCTTATACCGGACGCGACAAAGTCATCCGCAGCGGTTACCACGGGTGGCACGACTGGTCACGCACAGAGGATGAGGGCGCGCCTTCCGTTATCGCTCCTCTCACGATTGAAGCTCCCTACGGGGATCTCGATGCATTGGAGGACATATTCAAGCAGAACGACAACGAGGTCGCCTGCGTGATCATGGAGACGATCCGCGACAGCGGGCCGCCGGAAGGATTCCTGCAAGGGTGCGTGGATATGGCCCATGAGTACGGCGCGCTGTGTATCTTTGACGAGGTCAAGGTTGGTTTTCGGGTGGCATTCGGCGGCGCCGGGGAATATTACGGTGTTACGCCGGATCTGACGGCCTTTGCAAAGGCCTGCGCGAACGGATATCCCGGCAGTTTTGTCGGCGGCCGCAAGGAGATTCTCGATTCGCCGCAGTGCCAGTCCAGCTGGATGGCGGCAACTTTCCACTGCGACCTGCCCAGCCTGGTCGCCATGGAGACGGTCATCAAAGAGGTGAAACGGCGCGACGGCATCGCCTATCAGTGGAAGATCGGCAATCGATTGATCGAAGGCATTAATGCAGCTTGTGAAGAGGGTGGCCTCGGTTACCGCCTGACCGGCACCGGGCCCATGCCTACCCCGATCACGGAAGAGGAGGACAAAGACCGTTGCATCGCCATGCTGCAGGGATGCCTGGCCCGCGGCTTCTATCTTCATCCCATGCACCCGATGTTTCTGACTCTCTCACACACTGAGCAGGACATCGAGGACACGATCACGGCTGTGCAGGAGTCGATTGCAGATCTGAACTAAGGGTATAGGAGATGTTACAGCCTGGTGGCGTTAAAAGGTCAGGCTACGGAAAGCCTCCCTACGAATTTCGACCGGAGCATACTGACAGGTGGACTGTGAGCAGATGAACGAACGAATCGAAGTTCCCACTGTGGTGGAGCAGGAGCAGGTCGAATTCTATGTGGACAACGGCTATCTTGCCGTGCCCGACCTGTTAGACGCGGCTGAACTGGATGAGTTGAAGCGGGACATTGTCAAAGTCGCGCGCGGGGGCTATCCCAATTTGACCATCGAACCGGTGCCGCCAGAGCTAAGCGATGAAGAGGTTCTTTCCAAGATTCTGGCCATCCATCAGCCGCACTATGTCAGTCCCATCATGGAGAATTATACACGCCATTCACGAATCAGCGGCGTACTCAGCCAGATTACGGGCGCGCACCTGGCGCACTGGTCGGGTAACGTAAAGTGCATGCAGTCGATGCTGTTCATCAAACCGCCCGGTTACCAGGGA
>VYDA01000636.1:2145-4495 GCA_009843665.1 Caldilineaceae bacterium SB0675_bin_29
GACGAAAACTACATTCCGACCCGCGACCGTTCGCTGATCGGGGCGTGGATTGCGATCGACGATGCCTATGTCGAGAACGGCTGCATGTGGGTGATTCCGGGTTCGCAACGGCCTGGGTATCTCTATCCCACGCGCAGACACGGCAACCCGGACGAGTTCGACACGCATGACGAGATGGCGACCGGATTCGATGAGTCGCCTCAGATTCCGGTTGAGGTGAAGGCCGGCAGCGTCGTGTTTTTTAACGGTTATCTGCTCCATCAATCGCTGCGAAACCGGACTGAAGACAGTTATCGGCGCGTGCTGGTCAACCATTATTTGAGCAGCGAGTCGTTGCTGCCCTGGGTCAAGATGTCCGATGAACAGCCGGTGGCACGCGTCGATGTGCGTCGAGTAATTCCGGTGGCCGGTGTCGATCCCTACGCCTGGAAGGGGTACGAGAAGAGTCCTGCGGAGGAGACCAGGCTTTACATCCGGAAAGCGACATTCGACGAGGAATGAAGCAACCCAGAAAGATGAAGGAATCTCCTCGTCTTCTCTCCACATAGTTCGCTCCAGAGGTTCGGAGGCAAAACCTACATGGCTGATCAGGGTGCCGCGGCGTCAGATTGCCGCGTAGAGCATATCAGTTTTCATGGATGGGAGGCCGTCAGGTTGAGTAACGGCCTGGTGAGCCTGGTTGCGGTGCCCGATGTAGGCGGCCGTATCATGGCCTATAATTTGGGGGACTACCCCTATCTGTGGTTCGACCGCAACCTCGCGGGCAAGCTCTTCTCTGCCGAGGAAAACATGGGCGACGGCAGCATCGTTGCCTGGAAGAACTACGGCGGCGACAAGACCTGGCCGGCGCCCCAAGGTTGGGACAGCCCCGACCAGTGGCACGGCCCGCCGGATCCGGTGCTCGACACCGGGCGCTACGCGTTGGAGATCCTGGACTCGTCGGGCGCCACGGCCTCGATTCGCATGGAGAGCCTGCCCGACCCCCGTACCGGCGTACAGATCTCCCGCGAGATCACTCTCCATGCCGGCGGTGGCCGTGTCAGCCTGCATTTGGAAATGACGAATGTTTCCGACCAGGTGCGTTCCTGGAGTATTTGGGACATCGTCCAGGTGGATGCCACCAGTCTCGACGACAACGGCCAGGAGACCCACAACGAGCAGGCCTGGCTCTACATTCCGACCAGCCCAGACAGCCACTTTTCGCAGGGTTTCAATGTCATGTTTGGGGAGGAGGACAACCCTGAATGGCAGCCTGAAGTGCGGCCCAACCTCTTGGGGGCGCAGTATCTTTACCAACTGGGAAAGATTGGCATTGATTCAACGGCTGGCTGGATTGCTTTCGTCAACCAGGCGACCGATTTCGCGTTCTGCCAGTGTTTTACCTATTTCCCCGGCGAAGAGTATCCCGATGACGGCGCGTCGGTTGAATGTTGGACTACAGGGCACGGCGAGCCTGTGGGCGGTCTCGATTTTGGCAAGCTCAACCTCTTCCACATGGAGGCCGAGATTCTGGGACCGTTGCGCAGTATGGCTCCCGGTGAAACTCAGAGTCTGGATATCGACTGGTACGTTGCACGCTGCCCCGGCCCTATCGTCAACGTGACTGATGCCGGCTGTGCCAGTCAACGGTTGAGGGCCGAGTCAATGGATGCGGGAATTCGCCTTAAGGGCGTCTTCGGTCTCTTTCACCTAGGCAATGTTCAGCTCGTCTGGCTGGACAGCGATGGCCGGTCCGTGTCATCAGAAACTCTGGCCCTCGTCAATCCGCTTAACGTGCTGCGAGTGGACTGCGTGCGCAGGCCGCCGCCTGGAGCACGGGTCGCGCAGCTGCTTCTGTGCGACGCGCAGGGACAGCCCATCTCGCAACTGGACAGTTGCCCCATCCGCTAAGTACGGGAGGACGAACCAGGTGGAATACCTCAGCCCTTATGGACATCTACGCGGTTTCAATTACGTGCCCAGTACAGCCGTCAACGACATCGCGTTTTGGCGCGACTACAATGAGGCGCTGGTCGAAAGGGAGTTAACTTACGCCCAGCGGCTGGGGCTGAACAGCGCCCGCCCTTTCCTGGCTTACGTCGTTTACGAACACGATCCCAAGCGCTTTCTGGGACGGCTCACTCATTTCGTACGTGCGGCCCACGACCGAGGCATCAGTGTCATGCCGGTGGTGTGGGACTCCTGCTTTGACGACACGCGTCCCACTTTCGATTCGACAGAGAACAAGTGGATTCCCAATCCAGGCGTACAGCGGTTGGGGCCTGAGTTCTGGCCGGCAGGCGAGGCCTATTGCGCGGACCTGGTGCAGACGCTGGGTTCGGAGCCTGGGTTGACGATGTGGGATATCATG
>VYDA01000636.1:4505-5427 GCA_009843665.1 Caldilineaceae bacterium SB0675_bin_29
GCTTATTACCAGTTGGGTGAGGGATGATACGTCGGAGAGAGAGGAACGCAAGGCCACAATTTGGAGGTTTGTGCATCATTTCTGCGGTGTGATGAAGGAACTCGACAGCGCGCATCCGATCACGGTGGGGGTGGCCAATGTGGCGACGCTGGCGCATGTGGAGACGCATGTGGATGTGCTCTCCTATCACGATTATCTACCTACCCGCGCCGCGATCCGCGCCCAGATCGACGACGGCCTTCGCGTGGCGAAAGCCAACCAGAAGCCTATCTTCATTTCGGAACTGGCCTGCCTGGCGCGAGCCAACCCGTACGACGTAACGCTGGAAATCTGCCAGGAGGCAGGGATCGGCTGGTATCTGTGGGAGCTGATGATAGGCAGGAGCCGCTGGCGGGACATTCACGGCGTAGTCTATCCCGATGGGACCGTGCGGGACCCCAGCATCGTGGCCGCGATCCAAGGTTTTTTCCGCCGTCGGGGATCGGACATGATCCCGCCTGCGGTGGACAAGGAAGGAGCCGCCACACGGGTACTTGGCCAGGCAAAGGCGTGGCTCGGCACGCGTGAAGGTGATTACGTGCAGGGCACAGCGCTGCTTGAAACAATCGCCAACCTGCTGGAGGCCGGAGAGCACGTGCCGATGAGCAGTCCGCCCAGCGCGAGGGTGCTGGCGCTTGCCGGGGCCGAAGATAACGGCTCGAATCGCGCTGAGCTTGTCCGCCTGCTGGTCTTGTGGAGTGAAAAGCTGGCGGCTGCAAGTTCCTGAAGAAGGAATCCTCGGTTGTTCACAGTCCGCCTAGAGGTGGGGTGCATCCCAGATTTAGGGTGGGAACAGTCTGCGGGGAATCAGTGCCAACGTTGGCTGGGGTTGTTTACCGTCTTTGGGCGAGACGCAGTGCAGGCGCCAGGCCTGGCCGTACGG
>VYDA01000606.1:0-4655 GCA_009843665.1 Caldilineaceae bacterium SB0675_bin_29
GCAGAACGCATGGCGGCTGTGGATGCCGTGATCGAGTCCGGCGTTGCCGCGGACAGGCTTGTCATCGGCAGCGGTGCAGCCTCCGTCGTAGAAGCTGCAGAGTTATCCCGACACGCAGTGGAATCCGGCTGTCATGGCGTCCTGACCCTACCGCCGTTCTACTATCCAGGCGTATCCGACGAAGGCCTGTTTCGCTCATTTGCAGCAGTGTTGGATCGCGTCAATGATGAGCGGCTGCGCATGTACTTCTATCACATACCGCAAGTGAGCGGGGTACCGCTGAGCGTGGCGCTACTTAACCGCCTGGCAGATGCCTATCCCGGCCAGGCCTCCGGCGTCAAAGACAGCTCCGGCGATGTGAACACGCTTTTGGGATTACATGGCGTTGCAGCGAATCATCCCGGCTTCGCTGTCTTCTGCGGTACAGAGGCCTTGCTGTTGAAAAACTTGCAGGGCGGCGGCGGAGGTTGCATTTCCGGGATGGCAAACGTGCTGCCTCACGTCATTCGCGACCTGTATGACAACTGGCAGGCGGACGACGCCGAGGATCGACAGAACCGCACCAACTGGATCCGCCAGGCTATTCTCGAGTGCGGATTCAACGTGATTGCTTCTCTTAAAGTGATTGTTGCCGACCAGACCGGTCGTCAAGACTGGAGTCGCGTGCGCCCGCCGCTGGTTGATCTGACTGAGAAGGAGCAAGGCCAGCTGCTTGCCCGTCTTTCGTCTCCCGTTCCCGCCTAGTTTTTCCATCGACTCTGGCCTTAGGAACGGCGTCTCCCGTTCAGACGTTCATCGCAATTACCCGGCACCCAACCGAAATCTCTTGCTGGCAGCATCTGCCCAACCACATGGAACAATGGGAAAGGAGCCTCAAATGTCGCCCCAAATGCGAATTGGCTTGGGCCAGTTCAATGAGCTGACCGATGAGAAACTGGCTTTCATCAAGCAGCTTGGCGCCAACGATTTCCTTATGAACACGCCCAAACTCCCGGGTGAAAAGCAGTGGGATTATGAAGATCTGAAGGCGGCCGCAGATCGGGCGAAGGCCGCCGGGTTGCGGCTGATCTGTCTCGAAAATGTTCCTGTCAGCTTCTACGACAAGGTGATGCTAGGCCTTCCTGGACGCGACGAACAGATCGCCCATATGCAGACGACAGTTCGCAACATGGGGCGGGCAGGAATACCTATTCTCGGTTACCACTGGATGCCTAATTCGGTATGGCGCACGCCTGAGCCGGCGGTACTGAGAGGGGGTGCCCGCGGAACGCGCTTCAATTTGACGGAGCATGACCCGGACGAATTAACGCACGGGCGTGTGTACGAAGCCGACGAGATGTGGGCGAACTACGAGTACTACCTGGAGCGGCTCCTGCCGGTCGCGGAAGAGTCCGGCGTCACCCTTGCTCTCCACCCTGATGACCCCCCAGTTGAATCTCTCGGCGGCGTTGCCCGAATTTTCTGCAATTTCGAAGGGTTTAAGCGCGCGATCGACCGTTTTGACAGCCCGAATCACGGTCTCGATTTCTGTATGGGCTGCTGGTCCGAAATGGACGGCCATGACTATGTAATTGACGCCGTCCGCCACTTTGGCGGCCGCGGCCGCATCGTCTACGTCCACTTTCGCGACGTCCAGGGCACGGTGCCCAACTTCAACGAATGCTTCATCAACGAGGGAAACGTCGATCCTTTCGATGTGATGAAGACGCTGAAGGAGGTTGGGTTTACCGGATTCATGATCACCGACCACGTCCCTGCGATGGTCGATGATACGGCATGGGGGCACCGCGGACGCGCCTATGCTATCGGCTATATGACTGCAATGCTGGAAATGGTGAATAGATTGGCCGCGTAGGCTTTGCCCTTCCTGCACAGGCTCAGACTCCTTTCGGCAAATCTGCGGTTTCACCTAGACAAGCTTCAAAATGAACTTCACGCCACTCGACCCTCAGTTTCTTTTGGACCGTCTCCGGCCTGCCTCAGGCCCGGTAAGGATCGTGCTGGACACGGATACTTTCAACGAGATCGATGATCAGTTCGCCGTCGTATACGCGCTTCTCTCTCCGGAACGCATATCAGTTGAAGCACTGCACGCTGCTCCGTTTCACAACCCTCGCTCTTCGGGACCTGCCGATGGGATGGAGAAGAGTTACGAAGAGATCCACCGGTTGTTGGCTCGCCTGCCGGACGTCGTCATTCCCGGGAAAGCGTTTGTAAAGCGAGGTTCAACAAAGTGGCTCCCGACCGATCGTACGCCGGTCGGGAGCGATGCTGCTGATGATCTGATCGAACGGGCTCTGGCCGCACCCCTTGAAGACCCGCTCTACGTCGTTGCCATCGGCGCCATTTCTAACGTTGCCTCGGCTTTGCTTCTGGAGCCGGAGATTCGGCATCGAATTGTCCTCCTCTGGTTGGGAGGTCACGCCCGCCACTGGCCCGATACGCGGGAGTTCAATCTGCGGCAGGATCCCGCCGCAAGCCGGGTCGTACTGGACTGCGGCGTTCCACTCGTGCGCTTTCCCTGCATGGGCGTCGTCTCACACCTGCACACGACCCTTCCTGAGATGGCGGCACATGTCAAAGGCAGAGGCGCGATCGGCAACTACCTCTTCCAAATCTACAGCGATTACCATGATGACCAATTTGCCTACTCCAAGCAGATCTGGGACTTGGCTCCGATAGGTTGGCTGGTCGATCCCAAATGGGCGCAGATGGAGATTGTCAGTTCTCCCCGGCTGTCCGATGCGATTACTTGGGAGTTTGACGAGGGCCGCCATCCTGTTTCCTGTGCCCGCCACATCGACCGCGATGGTATTTTCCGGGACCTCTTTGAGAAACTGGACCTTGCTGCTTCAGATTGATGGACCGTAGACCTGACTTAGCCCCTCTTGCCATGGCTCCTCGATGAAATTCACTCTCATTCCAGAAGAGGCCCCTTCAGATTCTTTGCGGCGTATCGCATCCGAACAGATCGGCGGCGCGATTGCGCAACTGCAACGAAAGGACGACCTCAATGAGGGAATACATGAAGCGCGCAAGCATTTCAAACGAGTTCGGGCTCTGCTGCGTCTGGCTCGGGGTGCCCTGCCAGCAGAGACGTATGCCTTCGAAAACCAGTTTTTTCGCGACCTGGGCCGTCTACTCTCTCCTGTTCGCGACAGTGCCGTATACATCGAAACACTAGACCTGCTCCGAGATAGCCAGCGTGGGCGCATTGCAGACGAAGCATTTCTGCGGCTGAGGAAACGGTTGGTGAGAGAACACAGAGCTGTTCTTAACGAGTTCGCACAAGATGAACAGCGACAGGGGTCGATTATCGATTCCTTGCGGTACGCGCAACCAAGAGTAGCCGAATGGCGTTTCCGACAGAGCGAATTCTCTTTGTTCAGGGCCGGTCTACGAAGAATCTACGGCCGCGGGCGCGAAGAGAGAGCGGTTGCCTTCTCCCAGCCCACTACAGAGAGCTTCCACGCTTGGCGCAAGCGGGTCAAATACCTGTGGTATCACCTGCAGATCTTGCAGCCTTTGTGGCCCGCGCAGCTCAAGGCTGTGGAACGGGACTGCGACCGGCTGGCTGACAGGCTCGGCGAAGAACACGACTTGGCCGTACTGTTGGCAACACCGACTGTCCAGGATTTGCTGGATTCCCGCAGCATAAGCGCAGACCTGCTCCGTTCAAATGTGTCGCGTGAACGGGAGCGCCAGAGGCGGGCGGCAATACCTCTGGCGCAAAGAATCTATGTCGAGAGCCCACGTCAGTTTGTCGACAGAATCGAAGCGTACTGGCTGGCCTACCGCCCTCACAGCCAGTTTCTCCCAAAGTAGGGCTCTCCGGGTCGAGCAATGACAAACAAAAGACTCGCTCGCCAGTTGCAGTTCATTCTCGAAATCGACAAACTGAAGGCTGTTCTGCGCCGCTCCCTTCTTCTGGAAAGCCACAGGCGCGAGAACTCGGCCGAACACTCTTGGCACCTGGCCATGATGGCGCTGGTGCTCGCCGAACACACTGACGAGTCCATAAACCTTTTGCACACGCTCAAGCTGCTACTGGTCCACGATATCGTAGAGATCGATGCCGGCGATACCTATGCTTATGATGCCGACGGGCAGGCGGGAAAAGATGAGCGCGAGAGTATGGCCGCAGAGCGGATCTTCGGGATTCTGCCGGTCGACCAAGGGGAAGAACTGATTAGTCTCTGGGAAGAGTACGAGGGACAGGAAACCCCGGAGGCCAGATTTGCCCTCGCACTGGACCGGCTCATGCCTCTGCTCCACAACTTCCATACAGGCGGTGTAACCTGGCGCGAAAACCGCGTAACGATTCCACAGGTCGAAGAGCGTATGGCGCCTGTCTCAGTCGCTTCTGATGCGTTGGGCAGAGCCGTGTCGGCAATTGTGGAGCAAGCGATTGCCTCCGGCCTGCTGCCAAACTCCTGGACAGAACCTTAGGTTCAATCGCGCATCCATGGGCAAGTCAGCACGAACGGTAAAGACCCAGCTGCATCACGGCAGGGCGAGTGAAGCGCGGTTCGACACGCCTTCCGTGCAGACAGCGCCTTGCGGCGCACAGCTGAAACCGCGCGGGCAGCCATCGCCCGGGCTATGCTTCTGGGTTTCCTTCTTCCTACTTCGCGTTTTCCTCGTTCTTCCGGTCG
>VYDA01000606.1:4665-5399 GCA_009843665.1 Caldilineaceae bacterium SB0675_bin_29
CTTCAACCCTCGTTTCATATCGCCGGGCTGTCACCGGGGCCGATCTGGGTGAGCATCGCGATCTGGCGCCGAGAGCCTGACCTGCTGCGATTCAACTCCGAAATCGTACTTTTTGTTGCCCTTTGGGCCGTCATCCGGCCTCTACGGCATGTCGCGGTCCGCATCCTGTTCGTAGTCACCTATCTTCTCGTCTTCTTCTATTACCTATATGAGGGCGCCTCTCTCACCTTTTTCAGCGTCGAACCTGTCTTCTATACCCAGTTGCGCATGGCAACCGAAGGATTCAGCTTCTTTCTGCAAAACGCGCGCGTTACCACCGCGTTTGTTGCCGGCATACTGGTGCTGATCGGCGGCGGGGCGGCTCTGGTTGCGCGAATAGCGCTCTACGTATTGCCTGAAAGGGGACCTGGGCCTGCAACACGTGTCGCTCTTGTACTGCTTACGCTCCTCATCGCAGTTCAAGCCCTCTACCGCAGTGACCTCCTGGCACGGCCGGAGATGGTGTTCAGCAGCATAACCGCAAAGCTTTTACGCAACATCGGCGAATCCCGGCGCATCTTCCTTGATGTACAGCAGATTGAGGAATCAGAAGCCGCTCCTGTTGAAGATTACAGTCAGTTCGACCTGGTCAAGCGTCCACCCATTTACATCATATTCTGCGAGTCTTATGGGTCGGTGATCTATAAGAGGAATGACTGGCGCTCGCTCTACAGGGAACTGACAGCGCGGCTGGA
>VYDA01000064.1 GCA_009843665.1 Caldilineaceae bacterium SB0675_bin_29
CTTTACTCAGACCTGAAACGTCATTCAGCCAGACGGCGCCGGCGTCGAGGGCCGGCTCCGCGACCTCGACACGAAAGGTATCGACCGAAATGGGAACGTCTACGGCATTGCGCAGGGCGGTGATCACTGGAACAATCCGGTCGATCTCCTCTTCTACAGACAGAAAGGCGTGACCGGGGCGAGTGGAATATCCTCCTACATCCAGGACGTCGGCTCCTGCGGCAGTAAAGCGGCTCGCTTGCACCAGTGCTTCCGCCAGCGGATCAATCGCCTTGCCAAGTCCGTCGCCTGAAAAGGAGTCCGGTGTGACGTTGAGAATGCCCATCAATCGGGTGCCTTGCCCCCAGTGCCAGATTGAATCACCTAGCGACATTACGCGTGGCGGGAGCGGTTTTTGAAGCCGCTGCCAGAGTTTCTGCACTGTCACTTCCAAGAGAGGATGAATCAGATCCCTGTCCAGGTCCAAGAGGGGAGCCAGCACAAAGTCTCGTTCGGGCAAAAGGAGGTGGGGAATCTTCAATTCGGGCGTATCGATGACGGCGTCGTCGTAGAACAGGATATCAAGATCGATGACGCGCGGTCCATAGCGGATTGAGGGTGTCCTTCCGAGGGCGGCTTCCGTCTCCTTGACAGCGCGTAGCAGTTCTGACGGCGAAAGTTGTGTGGAGACCTTGCAGACCGCGTTGAGGAAGAGCGGCTGATCAGTCACCAGCATCGGAATGGTTTCGTAGAGATGCGAAGTCTCCACAATGGTCACGTACGACGACATTTCATTCAAAGCAGCGTGGAGATACCCGGCGCGATTTCCGATGTTGCTGCCCAGGGCAATGAAGGATGAGTGGGACATGGTTCACCGGCTGAAGCTACTATTGCGGTTCAAGTCAGGTAGTCCAAGTCAAAGTCGAGACAGTCGCGCATGACCGCGTTTCGTGCCGCGGACCCTTTATTCGACCCAGCGCTAAACCGGGAGGGTCTGAGGCCGATTATATACGTTTTGGCATTCGACAGCAGCATTGAATTTTGGCGGGATGCCTATTCTCAGCGCTTCAGGTATAATTCAGGTGACTGAATTGGCTTGTAAAGATCAGGTCCTATCCCCCTGTGTTCATCCCTATGCTTGTTCTGAGCGCGGCACTCTCTGCCCACTGCAGAACGACGGATCCATCGACGCCGTAGTCAGCGGAAGCAACAAGACATGGACGAATTGAGTATCGACTATCAGCTTACCGCAGAACAGATCGACTCATACCGCCGCGACGGTTTTGTGAAGCTGCCCCATGTACTTTCGCAGGCGGTGCTGACCGAGTACGGGGATGAATTCACTCGCCTTGTCCATGAATTGAACAGTCAAGCCCTTCCCTTGGCGGAGCGAAACACCTACGGCAAGGCGTTTCTGCAGATACCCAATTTGTGGGAACACAGCGAAAAGGTAAAGACTTTCGTCCTCTGCCGTCGTTTGGGCAAGATCGCGGCCGAGCTGATGGGCGTTGGCGGCGTGCGGATGTATCACGATCAGGCGCTCTACAAGGAGCCGGGAGGCGGCTTTACTCCATGGCATGTCGACCAGTTTTACTGGCCGCTTTCAAACGACAATTCCATCACGGCCTGGATTCCCTTGCAGGCGGTCCCGTTGGAGATGGGACCTCTTTCATTCTGCGTTGGGAGCCACAAGTTGCTGAAGAACAGGGACCTTTCAATTAGTGACGAGAGTGAACAGAAGATCGGACGTACTTTGCACGATTACCCGAAATCCGTTTCCCCATTTGCAGCTGGGGAGGTCAGCTTCCATTCCGGCTGGACCTTTCACCGGGCGGGGCCGAATCGAAGCGACCAGATGCGCGCGGTCATGACCATCATCTACATGGAGGACGGGATGCGGGTTGCCCCACCGAAGAACGAGAGTCAGCAGAGAGATTGGGATCGCTGGCTGCCCGGCGCCCAGTTAGGTGAAATAATCGACACCTATTTGAATCCAGTTATCTACTCTGCCCGCGATTGACGATTGCGCTGCGCCCTCTCTTACCGGGCCGGAGGCATTGTGTGACACATACCATCCACGGACTGAGGGCAGCAGGTGGGCGTTGTTGGGTGAATCGACGAGATACGCAGGAGCAGTTCTGAATGAAAGGTGTAGCCAAACTAAGACCTGGCGTGGGCCAAGTGGGTCTGCTGGACGCTCCCGAGCCGACGGCAATCCCGGGTCATGTCGTTATCGAAGTGACGGCTGCCGGGCTTTGCGGGACTGCCGTACATATCTATCACGACGAGTACCCGTGTCGGCCACCGGTGATCCTCGGCCACGAAGTCGCGGGAAAGATCGTTGATGTTGGCAGCGGCGACTCGAGATTTCGAACTGGGAGTTCGGTGACCAGCGAACCCAACTTCACGCTGTGCGGAACGTGCCCCTTTTGCCGTGCGGGGATGCCGTATCATTGCTCGAAGCGCGCGTCGATTGGAAGCGGTGTAAACGGAGCGTTTGCGCGCTACGTGCTTGTGAAGGAACGATCGTTGCATCTGTTGCCTGAAGGTGTGGACGAATGGACGGGTGCGTTGACCGAGCCGCTGGCCTGCTGCGTCCACGCGCTGGAAAACTCAAGGGTTGAGCCGGGTGACCTGGCGGTGATCACGGGCCCGGGCGCCATCGGTCTGATGATGCTGCAGGTGGTAAAGGCGGCCGGTGCGCGGGCGGTCGTGATTGGTACGGCAACGGACGAAGCGCGACTCGAACTGGCGCGGCAGCTCGGGGCGGACGAGACCTTGATAGCGGGCAAAGATGACCTCCACAAGTTTGTGATAGAGCGCAGCGATGGTCTCGGTGCGGATATCGCCTTTGAATGTTCCGGCGCAGGGCCCGGCGCGCAGACGGCCCTTGATCTGGTGCGACACAGAGGGCGCTATGTGCAGGTGGGTCTTTTCGGCAAGCCGGTGATGTGGGATCTTGAGCAGGTTTGCGTCAAGGAGGTGCAGGTACAGGGCACTTTCGCCACGGTAGCCAGTTCCTGGCGCAAGACCCTAGCTCTGCTACAGTCCGGACAGTTGCGGACGGCACCATTGATCAGCCACCGCCTGCCGTTGGAGGCGTGGCAAGAAGCTTTTGATCTGTTCGAGGGCCGAGAAGGCGTGAAGATCGTGTTTTCGCCAGAGTAGGAATTCTCTGAGGCGGCAGCGGACGCTTACCGATCGCTGGCGGTGTTGCCGGAGTTGGGCTATTCACTCGGGCATTGCACGCGTGCTATACTGCGCTCATCCATCGAAACTGTATCCCATTCCCAAACTCTTTGCATGTCTGAGGTCGTACGCTCCACGATTCCGGCGGGCCGACGGTGTCCCAGTTGCGGTTCACGGGTTGCCCAGAACGCTGAGACCTGCTACTTCTGCGGTCATGAACTGACCGGAACTCCCAGGACAAGGCCTGCGCGCCTAAATGTACGCGATGCAGTTCTGGCGCTCACTTTGCTGGCGATCGTGATCGGCTGGTGGCAGTTCGGCAGTCTTGGCGTGAACTTCCAGAGGACGAACGGAGCCCAAACCGAGTCCAGCCCGACCTCGCTGGAGCCTGCAGATGCCCAGCCAACGACCGACCCGGACGTTCAGGAATCCGGCATCTCTGTTGGCCGCCACACGGTGCAGTCAGGGGAAACCTTGCTTGGAATCGCCGGACGCTATGGGGTGACAGTAGAGGAGATCCAGGCTGCCAATAATCTAAGCGGAACGCTGATCCGGGCGGGTGATGAATTACTCATTCCGGTCGCGGCATCGATCTCCGAGGATGGAGGCAACGGCGCGCCGACGATTTCCACGGTGTTCAGCTACGTGGTCAGACCTGGCGATACGGTAATATCGATCGCCGTTCGCTTCGGAACGACAGTTGCGGCCATTCAGGAGGCAAATGAAATCGGGCCGGACGATCTGATCAGACCTGAGCAGGTATTACAGTTGCCAGTATCAGGCGTCCCCTCAAACATTCTGGCGGCGGAGGGAACCGCCCCCTCGCAGCGGGACACGAACTCGGGTCAGGTGTATATGCCACTGAAGCTGCTGGGGCCGGAAGACGGCGAAAGGATTCCCCAATCCGAGGATGTTTTGTTTCGCTGGCTGAGCGGCGGGCTATTGGAAGAGAATGAGTGGTACGTCCTCTACATTTGGCCGTTGGAGGGGTTATTCGAATTGCCGCCCCCTGTTTGGACGAAGGCCACCAGCTACCGGTTGCCAAGCCAGTGGGCGCCGCCCCCCGATCGGGACGTCACTTACAGGTGGCAGACTTCGGTTGTGCGGGTAATGGCAGGACAGGAAGGAGAGTTGAGTCTCGAGGCGGCGAGCGAGCCTGGAGATGTACGCGGTTTCGAGTGGTTTGGTGGCGGAAACTGAGTTGTGACTCAGGTATTCCAAATCCGGTTCGGTCCCCTTGTGTCCCCCAAAACCGATAACTTAGATGAGGCCGGACTTTGACGCAGGTGCCGCCGGACGCCGCGTTTGGAGGAGCTTGCCTTTGCCGTTCTGCGAGGCAAAGCCGTTCCGATGGTGGCACGAGATTCCAATTCGCCGGCGACGGTACGCGACGCGGTTATTGGTGAATCCGGTCACCGATGCGGACCCAGGATACCTGCAATCTCTCTGAGCACTCAGGCGGACAGCAGATCATTTCAGACAGATAGGGATGTCATCCACCTGGGTCTTGGGTTGGCATATCGGAACGATGGTTGTATAGTAGGCGCGTCTCTGAAATCTGGCTGCAAGCGCAGTCGCGGTCGGTTTGCGACAGCCTCTTGCCGGCGGCGTTCTACTGCTTGCAAAGCACTTTTGGTGAGCTTGAGGGTCATTATCGCCCGACCCATTTCGTGATTCAGAGTCGAACTCAGGCTTTCCCTTTTTCCCATCTTTGGATGCAAGGAAACCGCGTCCGAGCCGCTATTCTACTACTCTAGATTTCCAAACTGAGAAGCCAACTGACTCAACGACATTAAGGAGGAATTCATGCCGCGACCAGTAACGCTCTTCACAGGTCAGTGGGCGGACTTGCCCTTCGAAACCATCTGCGAAAAAGCGAAGTCATTCGGTTATGATGGTCTTGAGCTTGCCTGTTGGGGCGACCATTTTGAGGTGGACAAGGCCCTGGAGGATGACAGCTATGTCCAAGGGCGCTGGGACACACTGAACAAGCATGGTCTGCAGTGTTTTGCCATCAGCAACCACTTGGTTGGACAGGCGGTCGCAGACCGCATCGACGAGCGCCACGAGAGCATTCTTCCTCCGCGCCTCTGGGGCGACGGTACTGAAGACGGCGTACGCGCCCGCGCGGCAGAGGAGATGAAGAACACCGCGCACGCAGCGGCCAAGTTTGGTGTGAAGGTTGTGCCCGGTTTTACGGGATCACCGATCTGGCACCTGGTCTACTC
>VYDA01000353.1 GCA_009843665.1 Caldilineaceae bacterium SB0675_bin_29
ACCCTGTCGTCTGGCGCAACTACCTGGACACGGTGCAGGCGATGCCCTTCGGTCGCTTCTATCTCAACAGCCTCTTCGTGGCCGTGAGCGTTACCACCCTCCAGATCCTCACCTCTTCTTTGGCCGCCTTCGCCTTCGCCCGCCTGCGCTTCCGCGGCCGCGAAGCCCTCTTCCTCGTCTACCTGGCGACGCTGATGATCCCGTTCCACGTGACCATGATCCCCAATTTCATCCTCATCCGCTATCTGCGCTGGTTCGACACCTTCTACGCCCTCATCGTCCCCACCGCCTTCTCCGTCTTCGCCGTCTTTCTGCTCCGTCAATACTTCCGCGGCATCCCCGTAGAGCTCGATGAGGCCGCCCGTATGGACGGCGCCTCCTCACTCCGCATCTGGGCCCGGGTGATCATGCCTCTGAGCGGCCCCGTCCTCGCCGCACTCACGATCTTCGTTTTCCTCGGCTCCTGGAACGACTTCCTCTGGCCCCTCGTCGTCTCCAACTCCCACGCCACCCGCACCATTCCAGTCGGCCTGGCCACCTTCAGGGGCCAGTACAACACCGACTGGCACCTCCTCATGGCCGGCTCCGTCATCGCCCTTCTGCCCGTCCTCCTCGTCTACGTCTTCGCCCAAAAACGATTCGTCGAAGGCATCACCCTCTCCGGCATGGGCGGCCGCTAACGACAGCCACCCCGCCTTCCCCTTCAAAGTGTGCATCCCAAAATGATGGGCGCTCCTTCCTATACCTCGGGTAGCAACGGAGCCGCAGCTATCTCGTGATCAACTCTGAGCCAGAGGCAGCGCCGTATCTCACCACTAACCACTAACCAATGCAGTTCGCCCCCTTGCCGTCTCTAACCTCTGACCACAGCCCTCCATCTGACTACCACGTACAAAGCAGTTCACTAAAAACTGAAAACTCAAAACTAAAAACTGCATTTCTGGGCGGTCGGGCCTATTCGGCCCTCCCTTGTGCGGGGGCTCCGCCCCCGCAACGCCCCCGGCCAACAACATGCCTCGCCGACCTGGTGTCGATATTGGTGACATGTGTCCAATCGAAAGAACTTCGCCAGACCACGGCCCGCCAGTCCCCCCAATCCCCGTAGGGGCACCCCTTGTGGGTGCCCTGCCGTTCCACTTCAGCCACCGCTGACATGCATCCCGTCCTTCCCCCGATTTGCCACCGAACAAACATTCTGATTCAATATAAACATGACACACCAGATCGGCGTGATCGCCAACTCCAATTCCCATATCGACTACGTCTGCCAGCTCTTCGGCCCCATGGACCAGGAACAGCGGCCCCCGCCCGACGCCGACGCCTGCGGTTCCTTCGTTGCCATTGCTCTGCCCCCCTTCCTTGCAACGTCTCCAGCCACTGAGAAAAACGCCGCGACCGGCGCGCCATGCCTGATCGGCGTCGTCTACAACTCAATGCTCGTCAATCCGAGCTTTTCCAACCTGGGGCCCCGGCTCACCTCCCACTCCGAACAGGCCGTGTTCAGCCCCGACCTGATCGACGAGACCGCCATGCTGGTCGGTCTTCTGGCCCTGGGCTGGCAGGACGAAACAGGCCCGCACCAGGGGACCCCGCGGCTGTCCGCCGAGGTCGGCGCCGCCGTTCGCTGTCTGACCGAAGAAGAGGTCCGGCAGTTCCACCGCGACCGCAACGGCCGCCCCGCTCTGCGTTACGCCGCTACCCTCCTCGCCCACAACAGTCCGCTCGTCCCTGCCCTCCTTGTCCAGACCATCGACCGCTTGGATGCCCTCTTCCCCGAGGAGAAGGCCATCCTCCAGGTCATGCGTAACAATGTCGCCTGGAAATCCATAGTGCAGCCCGCCGGATAATCCGTATCGGTAAATTCTGGTTATGATTTCCTGGTTTTCGGAATTTGCACCAGGGAGGACAGAGTGGAGCAACTAAAAACTAAAAACCAGAAACTAGAAACTGCAGTCGGCACCGTCAAAGGACCGGGCGAAACCCTCCACGAATTTACCTTCATCGCGCCCGATCCCGACCGCCAGCTCAAGCACGGCGAGTTCGTCTACTACACCGCCCCCGTCGGCGGCAGCGAACGCCAGATCCTCGGCCGCATCACCGGCCGCACCGCCGTCAAACTCTTCCCCGATACCTTCATGGCCGACCCGGCCGTGCCGCCCCACACCGTCGCCGCCATGCTCGGCTACGAAAGCGACGCCACCGAGCTCTTCGAACTCACGGTCACCGTCCTCGGTTTCTACGATGAGCACCTTCAAGACTTCACCAACCCGCGTGTGCCCCCGCAAGGCGGCGCACCCGTCTTCATCGCCGCAGACGGTACGCTCACCGAACTCCTCAGCCGCGGCCGCCAGGGCCGGCTCGGCAGCGCATACATCGGCGACCTGCTCAGCCGCGACCCCGGCGCCGTGCCCGTCGCCCTCGACGTGCGCGGCTTCACCAGCACACACCTCGCCATCATCGCCAGCACCGGCAGCGGCAAAAGCTATCTCGCCGGCGTCCTCCTCGAAGAGCTCCTGATGCCCTATAACCGCGCCGCAGTCCTCGTCATCGACCCCCATGGCGAGTACGATACCCTGCAGCAAGTTCAGAATCTGGAGAGTTTCCGCGACGGCGGCTACAGCCCAAGGGTGCGCATCTTCCGCCCCCACGACCTGCGCGTGCGTATCAGCAGCCTCACCCTGCCCGACCTGCGCTATCTCCTGCCCAATCTGTCAGAGAAGATGCACTACCAACTGGGCCGCGCCTTCAGATACGCCGTACGCACCTGGGGTGAAGACAAATATACTTTGGAACAGCTGCTTAGGGCCGTGCGCGAGGTGGGGGACGGCGCGCAGAGTGAGGATGAAGCCGCCGATGAAGATCCCACAACCGGCGCCCTCATCTGGCGGTTGGGCGCCGCCCTGCGAGAAAGCAGCATCTTCAACGACTTCGAAAATATCGAACTGGACGAGCTCTTCCAGCCGGGAATGTGTACCCTCGTCCAGCTGAATGAAGTTGAGCGCAGAGAGCAACAGGTTATCGTCGCCACCCTTCTGCGCCGCGTCTACCAGGCCCGCATCGACACCGAGAAAGGCAAGCTCCAGCGCACCGACCGCAACCACATGCCCTTCCCCGTCTTCAGCCTCCTTGAAGAAGCCCACAACTTCGCGCCCGCCAACGCCGACGCCGTCAGTTCCGATCAGCTCAAGACCATCCTCAGCGAGGGTCGCAAATTCGGCGTAGGCGTCGGCCTCATCTCCCAGCGGCCCGGCCGCCTCGATAGCGACGTCCTCAGCCAGTGCATGACCCAGTGCATCATGCGCATCACCAACCCCATCGACCAGAATCGCATCGCCGAATCCGTCGAAAGCGTAGGCCGCGATATGCTCAAAGAACTGCCCGCCCTCAGCAAAGGCCAGGTCATCGTCAGCGGTGCCAGCGTCAACACGCCCCTCATGCTCCGCGTGCGCACCCGCCGCACCGAACACGGTGGCGAGGACATCAACGCCCCCGCCCAGTGGCGCCACTGGTTCGAGCACGAACAGCCCGCCCAGGACGCCGAAAACGCCCTCTTCGCAGAAAGGGAGCTTGAACGCGACGAGGACGGCATGCTGTGGGCCTGAACCTGCCCCAGTCTATCCGTCCGGCTGCAGCGGTCGCCCCCACAACAGCCTGCCGGCGTAACGATGCGTGATCATACCGTCCCCGCCATCCGCATGACGCGCCGCCATCTCAGCAAATAGCGTATCAGCCTCTGCCGCCTCCCTCGGGTCCATCCGGTCCCGCGAAAAGCCGTTGCGCGCATGGATGCTCTCCACCCACTCGCCGATAGGCTGCCGCCACTCGATCATGTCGGTCTGCGCGCTGCCCATCAGCCGGAAAAGTCCCCGCGCCTCCAGTTCCGCCAGGATCCCCGCCGCGCTGTAAGGCGCAAACGCCTTGTTCATCGAATAACGCGCCAGTACCGGACCCAGCTCCTCTCGCATCCACGCCGGCCTCTCATGCTCCATCCCCACCGCAACAAACAGCCCGTCCGCCGCCAGCAGCCGCGCAAAGCGCGGGAAAGCCGTGTCCCACTTGAACCAGTGCAAACTCGCCCCCGCCGTGATCAGACAGTACGGCGGGTCCACAGCCGCCGACTCGATCGGCCCTTCGATCCAGCGCAGACCCCGATGATCTCCGCCCGGCAACCGCCTGCCCTCCCGGATTGCCGCCGCCGAGAAGTCAACCGCATCCACCCGGTCCACCAGCCGCGCCAGCGGTCGCGCCACGAATCCGGTCCCGCAACCCGCATCCAGCACCGCCCGCGGCCTGCAACCCGCCGGCAACAGTCCCACCAGCAGTTCAAACGTGGCTGCCGGATACTGTGGCCGGAACTGGTAGGCCCGCACCACGCTTTCGTCCTGAAAGACACTCGAGTACTCGAAGCCAAACTGGCTGGGCTGCCCGCTCATTTCAGGACCTCCGGTTCACCCCACGAACGCACACGGTCCCCCCGCAGAAAGCTGCTGATAAACTCCGCCTGCGGATGCTGCACCGCCCACGCCTTCTCCTCCGCCAGCTTCCTGTCGTACTCCACCGCCCTGTGTTCCACCCGGTATCCGCTCTCGTCCGCCTCCAAGATCGCGTAGGTAGCCCGCAAACTGGGGATCATCGGGTTGCCCACGCTGCCCGGGTTGACCACATGCGTTCCGTTCAGATGGAAATTCTGCGGCCAGTGCGTATGCCCTACACACACAAGGTCCGCGCCGCAGCCCTCCAGCCGTTCACTCATCTCCCCGTCGCTGTACCAGGGCACGAAACCGCTTCCGTCGTCTCTGCCCGGCGACGCGTGCACCAGCAAGACGCGGCTGCCGTCCGGCAGCGTCAGCCTCTCCTCCAGTGGCAGAGCCAGCATAAAGGGTACATGGCCCGCGGCAGCCATCGCACCCGCCGTCCACGAAAACGACTCCAGAATCCCGATACAGGCGCGCAGCAGCGCAAGGTCCGTCACCTCCTCCACCGGAGTCGCCAGCGGCCTTTCTCCCGTAGTCAGGTACCGCTCCGAGTTGCCCCGCACGATTCGCGCGTTGTCCAGACCCAGCACCCGCTCCATCACCTCCAGCGGCTGCGCGCCCGCCGCCGCCAGATCGCCCAAAATCCAATACCCGTCAACGGCTTCCTGATCCTCAGACGCAATATCCGCAAGCACCGCGTCCAGCGCCACACAGTTGCCGTGAATGTCCGATATTATCGCAATACGCATGAATAAGCTCGTCTCCAGCTTCCCCTTCGAAAGTAGGTGCCCCCTTGTGGGTGCCCACGTGAGTGCCCACACCCGCGGCCCCAATAAGCGCCACTTTACCCAAAGCCCCCTGTAGGTGCCCCCTTGTGGGTGCCCTTGCTCACCGCACTCAA
>VYDA01000620.1 GCA_009843665.1 Caldilineaceae bacterium SB0675_bin_29
ATATGTAGTTGTCCACCCGCGGCGGCCGGGCTTCCCCCCCCAACCCCGCGGCCCGGCAGATTGCAAGTTTGTGCCAGCGCAGGCAAAGCAGGCGCGGCGCCTCTCAATTGGGCCCAACGTTCACCGCGATAACCACCATTACTCCGCTACAGCTCTCCTGACAGTAAGAACAGTTTTTCCGCCTCCAGGCAGACCCCAAATGTCTCCATCAGCCCCGTCCGAACACCGAAGTTCACCACAAGCCAAAAGCTGACCACCAATGGCTACCAACCACTGAGTACTGACCACTGACTGCTGACCACTGACCACTGGCCACTGACCTAAAACTTGGGCTGCGCCTTCGTCTCCACAGGATCACGGCCCAGCAAAAAGTCAAAGTCCATCCCTTCCGGCGCCTGCATCACATGGTCCAGGAACAGTTTGCCATAGCCGCGCCGGTATTCCGGCGGCGGCTGTCGCCATTCGGCCTGCCTCCTGTCCATCTCCTCCTTGTCGACACGCAGTTCAAGCCGCCTCCCCGGCACATCCAACTCGATCTCGTCACCTGTGCGTACAGCCGACAGCGGCCCGCCTACCGCAGCCTCCGGCGCGACGTGCAGCACGATTGTGCCAAACGCCGTACCGCTCATTCTCGCATCGGAGATACGCACCATATCGCGTACGCCCTGTTTTAGCAACTTTTTGGGGATCGGTAGATTCCCCACCTCCGGCATGCCCGGACCCCCTATCGGACCCGCATTCTGCAGCACCAGAATATCCTCGGGATTGACGTCAAGCCCCGGATCGTCGATTCTCGCCTGCAGATCGGAAATGCTGTGAAATACAACCGCCCGCCCTCGGTGCTGCAAGAGGCCCGGCGACGCCGCCGCATGCTTGATCACGGCCCCGGACGGCGCCAAATTGCCCCGCAGGATCGCCAGCCCCCCTTCCGACTTCAGTGGATCGTCCCGTGAGAGGACCACCTCACTATCGACAACGTCGCTCTGCGCAACGTTTTCCGCAAGAGTCCGCCCCGTTACGGTAGGCGCATCGCCATGAAGTAGCGGCAGGAGCTCCTTCAAAACTGCCGGGACGCCCCCCGCATAGAAAAAGTCCTCCATCTGGAACTTGCCCGCCGGCCGAACATTGGCCAGCAAAGGTGTCCGCCTGCTGATCGTATCGAATAGGTCCAGCGGCAGCTCGATTCCAAGCCGGCCCGCCACCGCCGGCAAATGCACGACTGCATTCGTGCTTCCGCCCAACGCGCACAAGAGTGTAACGGCATTTTCCATCGCCTCTCGCGTGAGAACCTGAGAAGGACGCAGCCCTTCCACCGCCATCCCCACGATGCGTCGCCCGGCCCGCTCAGCCAGAAGTATCCGCCGCGAATCCGCTGCCGGAACCGCCCCGTTTCCAGGAAGCGAAATGCCCAACGCCTCCGTCAGCGAGTTCATCGTCGAAGCCGTGCCCATCACCATGCAGTGGCCGCGGCTCCGCACCAGATTCTCTTCAACCTCCGCATACTCCCCTTCGCTCAGATCGCCCGCCCTGTATTCCGTCGTCAAACGACGGCAATCTGTACACGCCCCCAGTGTCTGACCGCGCCAGTGCCCGTTCAGCATCGGCCCGCCCGACACGAGGATCGCCGGAAGATCGGCGCTCGCCACACCCATCAACGCCGCCGGCGTCGTCTTGTCGCACCCGCACAGCACCACCACTCCGTCCATCGGATTGCCGCGTATCATCTCCTCCGTGTCCATGGCCGCAAGATTGCGCCACAGCATCGACGTGGGCGTCAGGTAAATCTCTCCCAGGCTGATCGTCGGAAACTCAAGCGGGAACCCGCCCGCCTGCCACACACCTCGCTTGACCGCTTCCACCAGTTCGGGAAAATGAGCGTGGCAGTTGTTCATCTCGCTGTAGGTATTCAATATGCCGATCAAAGGTCGGTTCATATCCGCCCTGTCGAAACCAAGCGAGCGAGTGAACGCCCGGTGCATCAGCCCTGCTGCATCAGGTTCGTTGAAAAACGCGCGCCCCCGGGCATCCTCAGCCGTCCCGTTCCGATTCTCAGTCACTTTTCCTCCATCCCTCCCAGCCTGACCTCAACCTCACTTGGAAATGTCGGCCGTCCTGGCCGCTCAAGGCGAGATCTCAATGCGATAGATGTTGCCGTTGTCGCTGTCAGTAACAACAAGAACCCCCGGGTCGCCCGCCGCGATCCCAACCAGTTTCCGCAGCGGCTGACCTCCCGCAAGGACCCACGCCGCTAAGTCCTCGACGTTGTCCCCCGCAATCCTCAGGACGCCGCCCTGCTCAGGCTGAGTAACGTAGACTGTCCCCTCGCTGTCGAGGGCCAGGTGAGGACCGTCCAAGCTGTTTGCTGCGGCGAGCGGCCACAGATTTAGCAGCTCCCCCGCCTCAGTAAATCGCAACACAGAAGTCATTCCCGCAGTGGACACAAAGACCGAACCGTCAGACCGGTAGGCAACATCCACCGGCTGCAGGTCCGTACCCTCAAAATCGGTCGAAATGCGGACCAGCTCCTGTCCCAATGAGTCAAACGCAACAACAGCCAGTGCCGGTGTCATGGCCAGCCAGATCCGCCCCTGGCCGTCAACATCGAGCCCCCTGCTCCTGTCCGCAGCCTGTTCGGGAATCGGAACCACCCTTTGGAACTCGCCGTCAGGCCCGTGCATGCTCACCTGGCCGCCATCGCCGGCATCCAAAACGTAGACATTCCCCGCACCGTCCACGGCAACATCAACCGGCTCGACAAAGGGCCGGTCCGAGCGCTCTACCTGGGCAATTGGACGCCCTTCGCCGTCCAGGACGACAAACGCCCTTTGGCCGGGATCGACAACATAGAAGCTTCCGTTCGATAGGGTCACGCCCCTTGGCCGCGTAAAACCGTCATTGACCGTCTCGAAGTCGGTGATCTTCTCTTCACCCGTAAACGGAATGACGATTTCCAAAGCAAGGGCCATGCCCGGCACGCCATCGGGAACAGTCTCGCCGCTTTCCCCCTGCAACGTTGTCGGTACCTGAGAATCCACCCTCCTGAAGTTGTCCCTGGCCACCGCTCCTGCCAGGACTACCAACAACAGCAATGGACTCCCGCTCCAAAGTACGAGAGTTCGGAGTCCGCCGCCGATCTTTTCCTGTAATGTAGCCCTTTTGCGTTGTGGTTCCCTGTACCCTTCTGACGCGCCTACCGGTTCAAACCTCGCCTCCGTGTCGCCTTCTACGCCAGGCCCGCTCTCGGGTCCCACTGTCTCATCGACTGTCTCATCGATTGTCTCATCGGGAAACAGTACCTCCAGGCCGCCCGCACTGTGCTCGGTAATCCTCTCTTCGGAAGATAGGGACCAGCCGCACTGGTCGCAAAATCTGGCCTCGCGTCTGACTGACGATTCGCATTGTGGGCAGACTGCGACCGGCTCTTCTCTCAACATGACCTTCCCAGGTTTTCAAAACGAAATCTCTGACGTTTTGTAGTCGTTGCGAAAAAAGGCTTAAAAACTGGAGGGCACGACCGTGATTACAAGCGCTCTCGGGCGGTATGTATGTGCGCGTCCCTTACTCAGCAGCAAACACGGCCCGCGATTCCCGTACTGCCGTTGGTGTGCTACGGCGAAAATGGAACCCTGTAAATGTACCCGTTCTCACTATCGGTCAGCAACAGGTCGCTGTCAGGACCTACGCTCACGCCAACAAGCTTACGGACCTGTTGACTGGCGGGAAGCGCCCACTCACCGATATTCTCGTCATCGCCCAGCGGGGCCCGCTCATAGCCTCCCTATTCCGGCTGCGCAACGTACAGCGTCCCCGCCTCGTCCACCGCCATGTGTGGGCCGTCGGCACTATTGGCCCGCGCCAGTGGCCGCAAGTTTAGAGGTTCGCCGCCGAGCGAGAATCGAATAACCGCCGCTGTACCGACCTTGGAAACATAGACGGCATAGTCGGCATGGTAGGACACGTCTACCGGTTGAAAGTCCCCTTCACCAATGACAGTCGAAATGCGAGCCAGTTCCCTACCCTCCACGTCAAATGCCGCCACCGCAAGTGTATGAGTCAGGGCCAGCCAGATCCGGCCCCCCCCGTCTACGTCGATTCCTCTGCTCCTGTCCGCAATGTTATCAGACAACGGAACCGCTCGCACATAGTCGCCGGCCGCGCCATGGACCGACACCTGCCCGCCGTCTCCAGCATCAAGAACATAAATGTTGCCCGATGCATCGGTAGCGACATCGACCGGTTCGCTGAATCTTCGTTTTGAGCGGCGAACCTGGGCGATCTCCTGACCACCGGGATCCAGGACGAACATCGACTGCTGGCCCGGATCAACGACATGCGACATGCCGTTGGCCGCGGCCGCGCCCGGTACCAGGACCACCGCAAGCAACCAAAATGAGTTGAAGCGCCTTAGCTGTTCATGATCGCCTACCGCCGGCAGGGCAAAGTCTGTGCTTCTTCGAAAAGCCCACATAGCCACTACGATGGCCATGCCAGACAGGACGTCCGCGGGCAGCTTCTGCCCGCCCCCAAGCAGCAACTGACCCCCTACCGTGCCGGCTACTGCAACTACACCAAGAATCACGTTTGCTCGGACTATGGCCGCGGGACCAAAGCGGGCAACCTCCTCAGGCGAAAGCGCGTCGCCAGCGCCGATACCCGGTATGCGGTTGCGGGCGGCCGAGAAGGGCACGCATTTGGGACTGCAGAGAGATGCCGGAGGACCGCCTCTCATCGAAAACATCAGGGCCCCTCTCGTCCCTCCCTGCTTCCGTCGAGCTGGCCCCCTCTGCAGTCAGAGCTGTCCCGCACTCATGGCAGAAGCGCTGCCCATTCACACACTCTTCACCGCAGTGATCGCAGATCAAGGTGTCGGGAAGTCGTACGCCGCAAGCTCTCGCAGAACTTCGCCGCCGGTCGGTTCGCGCGCCAACACGAAGTGCAGGTCCTCTGCCCCCGGACTCTCTCGCTGTTCAGCACGGGCCGTTTACTTCACTCAATGCGTTTCACTGTCAACTGAAGGTTCTCATCGGAACGCGGAGCGGCGAAGTTGCTCCGTTCTCGGCTACCCTCTTAGGTGATATATCACGTACAACGGTTCGGGCCCGTCATCCACGATCAGTTCCCCTCCCGGATACATCTCCATGATCTTGTCGATCTCTTCAACGTACGGGCCCTCCAGCAGGTAGGTAACTGGCCCCGGATCCAGTTTCTCCAGATCGAAGATGCCGAATTCCCTGGACCTGTCGATCCCATTGCTGTCCGGGTAAAGGAACCGGATCGTCTCATACCGGAATCTGCGCTGCTCTGAGAAATAGTAAATTGTACCGGGGTCGTCAAACGAGTGGGCCGCGTCAAGGGACTCAAAGTAATAGGT
>VYDA01000588.1:0-683 GCA_009843665.1 Caldilineaceae bacterium SB0675_bin_29
TCCCAATACAGCAGACCTTCATAGATCTGGTGGAGGATGTTCCACTCGGTGGCGCCGTGCAACCGTCCACCCCAGGGATTGATCACGGTTGACGCCTGCGCTTGGCCAAACTTGAGGATTCCCCCGTACTTGGGCCCTCCCTCATCGGCCGCTGCGGCAGCTTCCGACTCTTCGGCGCTGGCGGCCTGTTCAGCGCCGTCGTCCGCCGGAGCAGCGGGAGCGCATGCGGCAAGCATGGCAAGAATTACGATGAGTCCCAAAATCGTGGCGAGGGCAGAGAAATTTCGCCTTCTCATCTTTTGGCCTCCTGTTGTCTGAAGTGGATTTGACGGTTGGAAACGTCGATGCAGAGAACGCTTGGACAACATAATTTTATTTCATTTGAAGGCGGTTGGTCAAGTCGCTTTTTCGGACTGGAGTGCAACACAGTGGGGCCAGACTACCCATGCTCTTGCTGGACTATTCCGTACAAGGCTCACGTTTAGATTAACGCCGGGCCGCGGAAAAAGAGGCGCGTAGAGGCAATACGCGTAAGCAGCAGCCCCGCTCAGCAAGCCAAGTCATTGAACCGGTAAAGGCACAGCCAGGACGAACAGACTTGAACGAGGAGGTAACAAATTTTCTGGGATAGAACCAAGGTTGAAATTGTAGGGAAACAGTCCGGAATCGGCGCGGGAAGGAGA
>VYDA01000588.1:693-5367 GCA_009843665.1 Caldilineaceae bacterium SB0675_bin_29
GGAGAGGGCTCGAAAAGGGGCTGGCCGGTTGGACACCTGATCAAGAAGGCAAGCGCAACATTGACTACTACGCCCGATATGCCTTAATCATATCGATCAATAACGCGATCTGCGCACGTCCACCAGACGCCGGCGTGCGCGGCGTCTTCCCATTCACAATACAATCGTGAAAGTGAATCAGCTCCTGCTTGAACGCCTCCTCGTATGAAGCGGTGATCGTCGACTCGCAGAACTCTGTCCCATCCATTTTCCACTCCTTGACCACCGTAGCCGCATTCTTCAGAAACGGACTGGGAAAGACGATCGACACGATGCCGTCCGGCGCGTATACGGTCATCGTCTCGTCGAAGAGGCGCAAATCCAGCACCGCGGCTGTGTCCAGTATACAACGCAGATTGTTCGGATAGGCCAGGATCGAGACAAACGCACCGCCCCCATTCCAGATCTCCGTCGACACTACCCGCTCAGGCAGGCCGAAGGCGCCGTCCAGAATGTAGATGTCGTGAATCGACAGACCCAGCATCTTTCCGTAGGTGCGCATGACAGCTTCAGGTTGGACGCCGATAGCGCGTTGCATGCTCTCCTGGCGGAGCCGCCCCATCCTCTCTTTCTCAGCCGCGTCGACATCATCGACACGCACAATGTCATAGTGTTCCAGAAAAAGGTCGTTGGGGCCGTTGATATCGTAGAGGCGGATTAGATGGGGGCTCTGCATTTGCAGGATGCGCTCACGGCCGGCCACATAGCCGGGATCGTATATTTTGTGGTGGCCGAGCTGGGCCACACAACCGCTCTGCGCCTGCGCGTCCAGGAGTTCATCGGCTTCATCCAGATTGTGGCACATCGGCTTCTCGATGAAGACGTGCTTCCCCGCCCGCAATGCATGCGTCGCCGGCTCGGCATGGTCCTGCGTCAGCACCATCACCGCATCCACGTCCGCGCGTTCCAGCATTTCACGATAGTCGGAAAATATGTGCCGGATCCCGTACTTCGCGCCCACAGCCTGAACCGTGCCGGGCGACAGATCGCACAGTGCCGCCACCTCGAATAGCTCCGGCAACTCGAACAGATGCGGCAAGTGCATCACCTGTGCGACCATGCCGGTACCGATCAACCCGATTCTGACTGGCTTGCTTCCCACGTTAAGGCTCCTTCGCACGGCAATCGGCGCCGCGATCAAACAGCGCCGCGCATACTGCCTTGAATGCGATGCATGAAGGCCCGACCCGGCTCAGAAAGAAGCAAGAAACGCTTCAACACTGAGATCTGCCGGCACCTGGTCGAAATAGTATCGTGTCTCCTCGCCCTGAAACCCGGGCGTCCACTGGTCTTCCTCCGCCTGCAGCAGATCGTCGACGAACTTGAAGCGCGCCCACAGGACGTCCGCCTCCTGATCGCTGAATCGATCGGCCAGCGGCCTGCCCCACTGGAGGGTCATCGGATGTATGCCCGTCGCCCAATTCCGCTCCTGCTCGGGAAGGCTGTCGAAATCCGGGCTCTTGAGTTGATGAATGCGTTTGGCGCTCTTGCTCAGAAAAATGGTGGAGAGCAACCTGCCCTTGTCGCCGCGTCCCGGATGGAGCCGGTCCAGAGCGGCCTTGTACGCGGCGCCGTCACCGTCAACGACCGCCCGCAGCGCCGCCTCGGTCCATTCGAACGCCCGCGTACTGCGCTCGTTCCAGCGCTGGAATGAATCCTGCGACGCCGGAGACAGATGTTCAAGATAGGGCAGCTCCTTGTACGTCGTGTACTCCGAAAAACCGCCATGGATCGTGCGCCGCATCGTCGCATTGTAGCGGCTGCCCCAGTGCAGCAGCGGCAGGATATAGGCCACGCCGTCACCGGCCGCCAGATGAGTCTGCACCGCGCCCGGCACAGGCGTACGTGCATCCGCGTTCATCGCCGCGTTCTCCTCGTCCGTGTTTAGACGATTGTGGCTGCCCGGCACGACCCAGAGTACGTTGTCGTCGTACAGCGGCAGGTTCCATTGCACGTAACGCGGCCCGTTCTCCAGAATATCGTCCGCATAGCCTTGCAGCGGCGCCGTATGCGGCGGATAGAAGTCGCGGTGCCAGCCGCGATGACCGCCCGTCTCGTGGTCGCGTACCGGGTTGCACATCAGCATCATCTCGGTCACAGCCGCGTCCTCCACGCCCAGCAAGCGGCTGCTGACCCCCTGCATGTTCTCGTGCAGCCAGATCTCGACCGCACCGACCGTCTGCGCATCGATCTCGCCGGCCAGCGCCCCCAGATTAAGACGCGGCTGCGCGTGCGACTCCCAGACGCCGCCGGGCGGGTCATCCGGCCCCCGCTCGCGCGCCCAGATCACCTTCTGCCTCTCGACGAGCTCCTCATAGGCCCGCCGCAGCCCGTCCAGCTCTTGCGGCGGAATGACCCCTCGCAGAATCACAAACCCATCTTCCAGAAACTGATCGCGGCTGAATTCCATGGCTGCCTTCCCTTCTTCCTCTTCACAAGAAGCCGTTTCCCGATCTGACCCTGAATGTTCTCTGTGGACCTATAAGGGTGTTCTTCGTGACCCTTCGTGGCCCTTCGTGGATTGAAAAGGTGTTTTCCGCGACCCTCCGCGGAAAAAACAGACCTTGCCCTGGCGTATCTCAGTTCAAACAATCGTCAAAAAGTCCTAGATGACCCGACAGGTAGTATGCAGTCTGCGGCCTCTCTGCGAGATTCTGTCGTACTCCGCCTGCGTCATCTCGATCGGCACGCGCTGGCCGAACCAGGGCAGCGAGTAGCAGATTACCAGCTCCGGCCGCGCATGATCCGACCGGTAGGGCGTGCCGCGATGGAGCGTACGCGGGTCCTGGATCCAGAGCGTTCCCTTCTTCAGATTGAGACGGCGCCGCGTGGGGAAATCCCCAGCCTCCAGGATCTCATCGTACTGTGTCTCCATCTCCGGGTCGGCAAGATACTGCGTGCACGGCAGAATCTCGAAGCTGCCGTTTTCCTCATACGTGTCCACCAGGGGGAACTTGACACCGAAATGCGGGCAGACCTCCAGGCCGACGTGAGGTACCATCTTGGAAATGCCCGCGTCGCGATGCCACCGCTGATACTCGCTGCCCGGATAGGGGTTGTTCGAATGGTAGCAAGTGATGCGGTAGTCCTCAGTCCCCCAGTAACGGTCCAGAAACTCCAGCAGGACCGGGTTCTCGTAAATCTCCGGATCCGCAAACGGCTGCTCCCAGGGAACGTAGAGCGTATAGCGGTTGACCACCTGCAGCCGCCCCTCAAAGACAAGACGCTCGTCGCTGCGTCCATGTAGCATCACTCCGTTTGCCGGCTCGCTGTGCGCCCGCACCTGCTCCAGGTAGGGCAGAAACGCCTCCCGAATCCGGTCGATCTTTTCTACCGCTATCAGGTCTTCAAAAAGCACATAGCCGTTGATACGCAGCTCGGCCAGCTTCAGATCGAGGTCATATTGAGTTGACGATGCCAAGGCCGGCACCTCCATCGATGCTAAGTTCAGTTACAGGGGTACCTCCCAGGTATTCGGCCGCGGCCAGCCGGGCCAGCTCCCTGGACAGGTAGCAACTTCCTCAGTTTCAGAGACCCTCAGTCTACTGGAACACGATAGGATGTCTCTTCGATCCGCTCATGATCGGAAGCCCGTGCATTGATCATCGCCCGCTCCGTAACCGGCAGATAGTAGTGGGTCTCTGCATTCAGCGAGATAAACCCCTCCGCATAGGCGACACCGCCGGACATCCCAAACGCGCCGTCGCTCGTCTCGATGCGCTTGCGGGCATAGACCCCGCCGTAGCCCTGGCTGACCAGACAGTCCAGGCAAGCCAGCTTCTTGTCCACCACGTCGGTGATGTCGATGAAGACATCGTTGTAATACCCCCCCTCGGACTGCCACACATTGCGCGGGATCGCGGCCGCGCCGGGGCCGAAGAAGAAGACCTGGGCCGCCGAGAGGGGCGGATTGCGGTCGCCGGGGTACACGCCGCTTGCCAGAGCCATGGCATGCAGCACGATCTGCCCGGCGATGGCATGGGCATTGGTCAGTCCGTCCCCCTCCTTGGGGAAATGCGTCAGGATAATGTCCGGTTTCAACTCGCGGAATAGCCGCGCCAGACGCCTGACAGCCTCGTCCGTCACGAGCAGAACGGCATCGTCGGCGCCGAAAAAGTACACGTCCTCTACTCCCAACAGATTACACGCTTTGCGCGCCTCTTCAGCCTTCACGTCGGACCGTTCCGCCATCAGCGACTTCAGTTCATCGGCCGGGGGCACTTCGCTGGCATGGTGCATCTCGTCACTGATGACCTTATCATGCACGCGCGCGCCGTGCGTGAGCACGACACAGCCGACATAGTCGCCGCGCGCCGCGTGATGCGCCATCGTCCCGCCGGACTGGTCGAAAATGTCGGCGGGATGGGCGCCGACCGAAAGAATTCGTAGCGACTCGGACATGGGTCTAGCCTCCTGGTTGTTGTGGGAGCTCCGTTCACCCATAAGTATAGCCTACCCACGGCTCTGGGAGTGAGGCCGCAAAAAGAGGGCGGGCGGGATACGCCAGTTCAGCCTTCTGCCTTGCTCGCAACCCAATCCCTGGGCCGCGTTCACGCCTCCACCGGGTCTTCAAAGTGGAACGAGAAAAGCTCGGCGTCACGGAGAAAGAACCGCAATTTGCGCCAGTACGTCCTC
>VYDA01000559.1 GCA_009843665.1 Caldilineaceae bacterium SB0675_bin_29
AATAGGCCCGACCGCCCAAACTGCAGTGGTTAGTGGTCAGTGGTTAGTGGTTAGTGGTTAGAGGCAAGTGAACTGGCAAGTGTTTGAGGATTGATGGACTGACTGGATGAAGCCTAGTCGTCCACAGATTTCTACGAAAATGTATCCTCATTTGGGGATGCACACACATGCGCACTTGGAAGAGATTTCAATACCGTCCGTCGGTCCTTCCGGAATAGACGTAACTGCAGGACGGTAGTGGAATCCCGCCGCGCCGACACTCGATTTGCTATTCAAGTTGACCGGCGGTTCAGAATCTTATTGCGTACAGATCAGCTTTGTACAGGTCAAACCTGAGGCGGACCGTCTGGCCCCGCAGATGGCTCAGGTCGGCGCTGCCGTTCCAGGTGAGGGGAGAGTCGATGTGATCTCCGACAAGCGGCTGGCTGTCTTCAAAGGTGTAGCCCTCGATGGTGCGGATGAAGCGTGTGTCGCTGCCGACGTCACCGGGGCTGGAGGAGAGGATCTGGCAGCGCAGGAAGCCCGAGTAAAGGGTATGTGCGTTGACGCGGATCGAGTCCGAGTTCAGTTCGAAGGGTACAGTCCAGAAGCCGCCGCGTCCGCGGCTGTGAAGTGAGACAAACCCGTCCTCGCGTACGGATGCGCGGACCAGGCCTGACTCGCCCAGCGCGCCGGTTTTGCGTTCGACGGGTTCGTTGTGCATCTTACGGTTGACGCCGACATAGGTGGACCACTCTCTGTTGCCCGTGGGAATTACACCGGCGCAGGCATAGACCGTATTGTAAGGTCCACCGGCAGAGGGCACAGTCTCGATCCAGGGGTCTTGGCCCAGCGGCCTGTGCCAGAAGATGCCGTCGCGGCTGGTGGCCAGATGTACGTTCATGGTGTCGGGCGTGCGCTCGTACATGGAGAGCCGCATCAGGTGGGCGTCGGTTGCGCCGGGCCAGGGGGAGTAGCCATTGCAGTAGATGTCGAGGTCGGGCGCATCGAGAGGGTTGTTTTCGAGGACCGGTTCGGATTCGGGAAAGTGCCGAAAGTTGTCGGATACGGTCCGGTTGACCCCGCGGCGGTTCGACGATCCATCCATCTGGCGTGTGTAGAGTACATACTTGCCCAGTTCCGCATCATGGAGGGCGATGTTCTGGGTGTCTGCATGCTGGTACTCCATCAGGGGCCGGGGCAGGGGCGTCCAGTGGAGGCCGTCGGCGGAGACTGCGCCTAGAACTTTGCGCTCGGTCTCGGTCCAGTGGCAGCTGACCATTTTGTAGCGTTCGGACTCGCCGGCGACGGGATCGATGAAGATACCGTGGCCATGCCGGTTGATGTCGATCAGGTTGTTCTCGGTGGACCCGTTCCACTCCTGGAGGCCCAAGTTGGGTTTGTGCCAGGTGACGCCGTCGTTCGACTCGGCGTAGCCGATGCCGCCGCCGTTTTCGTACCAGCAGCGGAGCGTGCCTCCATCCTCAAGGAACGTTGAGTACGCTGAAATGTAGCCCTGCTCCCAAGGCCGGTCGGCGGCGATCGCCAGCCCATGGTCTACTGCGGGCTCGTGGACTTTGAGCGTGATCCCATGCGGGACGCTCCAGCCCTCGGTGATGGCGCCACCCCACTGGGTGCCGTAGCCGGGTTCTACGCCCATCCAGTCGACGAACACCCATTTTCCGCGGCCAATCCCCCAGTTTCTCACAGTTTATCTCCTTTTTGGACCGAAATTGGTTAGAGAGGGTCAATACCTCTTGATTGAGGAAATACGAATCTCGCCGATCTGACCGAAAAAGTGGCCCTCGCCCAGGAAGTCGAAAGCGCCACCGTAGCGGGCGAATCCATTGAGGCGGGTCGAGACGCTGAACTGGGCGTCGTGTCTGCGGTTGTTGACCAATTTGCGGCCGTCTGGGCTGCGCATCTGCCAGATGAGAAGGCCGTCCAGATATAGCTGGTGAAGATCCTCGCGGGTCTCATACTGCCAGGCTACGTGGTGCCATTCAGTATCGTTGATGCCCGCTTCGCATCGGCTTGCCACAAGACCATCCGGACGCGTCCAGGGATGCAGATCCATCAGTTCCTGTTCGGGCTCGGCGCCCAGAAAGTGGGCGCCGGGTGCCATGCTGCCATCGGGTGAATTGTGGGAGCAGAGATAGAGTTCCCAGACTCCCTGTTCCGTCTTATCGTATGTTCCGCAGATGTGGCCGAAGGTGAAGGGCTGGTGGTGCTCGTCGGCAATTACGCCATAGGCTTGCAGGGGCCCGCCCCGTCTGACCCAGGCTTCCACGGTCCAGGCCTCTTTACAGGTTCGGAGGTCCAGTTTGTCGTTGTGCTGGGGCCCGACGAAGCCGTGCTCGCCGTGGCCGGTATCCTGGGGAAAGCGACCCTTGCGACCGGGCCAGGAGACGCGCCTGTCGCCGCCGATGTTGGTCCAGGTCAAGGTCAGTTCCTCGTCACCCATCACGTCGGGGATGAGGCGGCCGTTCGGCCCCTGCCAGTCATACAGGACGACGGTGTGTTCGTCAGGTCCGATGACAAGGAGTTCGGCCGGCAGCACCTTCAGGGCAATCTCGGCCTGATGGCTCTGGCCGATGGCGTCGACTGCATCGACGTGAAAGCGACAGATGCCGCGGCTGGAAGGCGTACCCGCCAGTTCGCCCGTTTCAGGGTCGAGACTAAGGCCGCTGGGCAGGGCGCCATCTACAACCGTCCATTCGACCGGCGCGACCATGTGACTGGCTTGTAACCTGGCCCGATATGCGTTTGCAACGAAAGCCGGGGGCAATGAATCGGTAGCGATCTGCCCGCGGCGAACGCTCAGGTGGAACTGATGCCGGTCGGTGCTGCCGCTTGCGTCGGCGGCCAGCAAGCTTAGGGGCTGGTGTTCGACCGCCACAGTTGGTTTGCCGCTGATGGCCCCTATACTGCCGTCCAGGGTCAGCCCTGCGGGCAACCGTCCTTCAGCCAGCTCCCATTGGACGGGGCCACCGGCTGCGTCGGTCGAGTTTTGAACCGAGTAGGGGGCATTGAACGTAGCCGGGGGCAGTTCCCGCCGAACGATTGACAGCCGCTCCGCAACCGGATAACGCATGACGCTGGAGATGCGGATTTCATCGATTTCTCCATCGAAATTGGCAAAGGCCAGGCTCTTTGGCGGGTCCTGGCAGTGGATGAAACCGCCGACGACGAAGGGGACGCCGACGTTTTCGGCATCGTTGACAACCCGTCCCTGCGGGTCGTTGGGTAGTGGAAGCTGGACGCGGCGGATGAGCTGGCCGTCCAGATAGAAGAAGTGTGTCTGGTCGAGATACCTGAACTGCCAGGCGACGTGGTGCCAGTTGTTATCTCTGATCCTGGGTGGGTCGGCGCTGGTCCAGCCCCCTGCTTCGGCGTTTTGGAGGAGGAGACCGCTGGTGTCGTGATTGGGATCGCGACCGCGGGGGGAACCCATGAAGCGGGCGGCGGGGTAAAGCCCATCCTGCAGGGTGCCTGGGCGTGTAAAGCTGTGAAGAGAGAAGTTCCAGCCGCCGCGCATACCAGTTGGGAGGCCCATCCCTTCGTCTTCGGTGCCGCAGATGTTGACATAGGTGTGCCCTTCTTCGAGGCCCCCTGTGCCGTTGTAGCGCACCCAGGCTTCGACCGTCCATTCCGAGGTACAGGAACGGAGGTGGAGTTTGTCGTTGTTTTCCGGCCCGACGAGCAGGTCGGCGTCGTCGGCGCGGCGGTCGAAACGGGCGCAGGCGCCGAAGCCCGCACGCGAACCCCACTGGGCTCTACGATGGGCGCGGAGGGTGAGACGGGTGTCTCCGCATGCGTCGAGGGTCTCGTTGCCTTCGCCCTCGTCGAAATGGTACAGCACGACCGTCTGGTCATCCGGTTCAAACGGAGCTCGTGGAGGTGCACTCAAAGGAGATTCTCCTGGCGGTGAGGGAGGTGACTCCGGCCTGAAAACGGCGAAACAAGGAACGATTTCAACGGATAGGGACGCCGTGTCACGCTCCGATACGTCAATCGAGGCTCGTGTGGGGATCGAGGGCGTCGCGCAGGGCATCGCCTATGAAGTTGACCGACAGGGTGGTGACAGCGATCGCGATCGCGGAGGGCAGCCATAGCCACGGCATCGTCTGCAGGATGGGCAGCGACATGGCGTCCTGCAACATGCTTCCCCAGCTTGACATCGGCTCCTGGACGCCCAGGCCCAGGAAGCTCAAAGCGGACTCGGTTATGATCGCCCCTGCCAGGCCCATCGTCGCCGCCACCACCACCGGGGCGACGGCGTTGGGGAGAATATGGCGGAAGACGATGCGTCTGTTGCTTACGCCTACACAGTGCGCAGCGAGCACAAAATCCCGCTCCCGCAGAGAAAGAAACTGAGCGCGAACGTAGCGCATGATTCCGGTCCAGCCAAAGAGTCCGATAATCACCATGACATTGAAGATGTTGGGAGGCAAGATCACGGCGACGGTGACGATGAGCATGAATGAGGGGAAGCACATCATGACATCGGTAAAGCGACTCAGGACCATGTCAACGCGGCCGCCGAAGTAGCCTGCAAGTCCGCCCAGGATTACGCCGATGGTCGTGTAGATACTGACGGCAACCAGGCCGACCGCAAGCGAGACCCTGGCGCCGTATACGAGGCGCGTCCAGACATCGCGTCCCAGTGGGTCTGTGCCGAGGATGTGGTCGGAAGAGGGGGCTTGCCGCATGACGGTCAAGTCGATGCCGTTGGGATGGTAAAAGGTTACAAAGGGGGCGAGAATCGCGAGCAGCGCAAAGAGCGAGAGCGCAGAAAGTCCGACGACGGCCAGCGTGTGGCGACGGAAACGGCGCAGAAAACGATTCTCCGGCTTGGGCAGGGCCTGCCACGAGCCTGACGAAAGTTGCGCGGCGGTCAGTTGCCGCGCTTCACGTTCGCTGTCCGCAGGGGTGGCAGTCGTACCTGCCATGGCGCCTACCTCACTCGTAGCGGATCCTGGGATCGGCCCAGGCATAGGTGATGTCGGCCAGAAGATTGGCGAAAAGCACCAACGAAGAGCCGATCAGGTTCATCGCCATGATCATCGGCTGGTTGCGCATGAAGATCGACTCCATGCCCAGCTTGCCCATGCCCGGCCATACGAAAATTGTCTCGATTATGAATGAGCCGCCGATAATGCCCGGAAGGGAGAGACCGATGTGGGTGATGACCGGCAGCAGGGAGTTGCGAAAGGCGTGGCCCAGATAGACGGACCGTTCATGCAGGCCCTTGGCACGGGCTGTGCGGACGTAGTCGGCGCCGAGAGCCTCCAACAGGCTGGCGCGCGCGTAGCGCATATGGCCGGCCAGCCCCTCGAAGCCGAGAATAAGCGCCGGCAGCGCCAGATAGTGGA
>VYDA01000065.1 GCA_009843665.1 Caldilineaceae bacterium SB0675_bin_29
TTCTGTACCTTCCTCAGTCACAAACCCTCCTGCACAGAAATACGTATTGAGCAGCCTGCACGTTGCAGTTCAGTTTCTCGGCCAAGAGTCTATCACCCGCGCGCACGCCCCGTCAACCGAACATCTCCCCCGGCAGAGCCACAATCAAGGCCTCTCTAATTCCCCTTTTGGGATGTGCTCTATGACGCCGGAATCTTGGAAATCCAAATTAGTCTATGGTACGCTTCGAACATGAACACCCGCGTTCTCACCCAGCTCACTCTCGTACATGTAGGCGTCTCCATCACCGTCGTACCGGTCACCAGCACGCTCAATCGCGTCATGATCGCAGACATGCAGATGCCGGTAACGCTGGTGGCCGTCCTGGTTGCCTTGCCCTACCTGCTTTCCCCGCTACAGATATTCCTGGGAAACTGGTCGGATCGAAATCCGGCGGCCGATTACCACCGTACACCCTGGATTCTCCTTGGCGGGCTCCTCGCCGCGACCGGCAGTTACTTCACGGTCCACGTGGCCTATCTGCTGGATCACAACTTTTTGATGGGTCTTGGGGCCGCTGTCGTCGTGTTCTGCCTCTGGGGAGCCGGCATAAACGCCGCCTCGGTCAGCTACCTCTCTCTGGTTACCGAACTGGCCGACGAAAGTGGGCGTAGTCGAGCGGTCAGCATCATGTGGACAGCGATGATCGCGTCCACGATCGTTACCAGTCTGGGTCTCTCTCGCATGCTGGCAACGCCAACCACCCTTTCCAAAGAAACACTTGCCACTGCCTTCGGTGTGATCTGGCTGGTATCCGTCATCTTTGTCCTTATCGGCAGCTACCGAATCGAGCCCCGCGCATCAGACAGAACCGACCGGCCCGCCAACAGCGCCGATGATCCCATGTTGGTGTTGCGCCTCCTGGCTCTGAACCCCCAGGCCCGCCGCTTCTTCCTCTACCTGATGATCGTGCTGATCAGCATCCACGCTCAGGACGTGGTGCTGGAACCGTTCGGAGCGAAGGCGATGGGCATGTCGGTCGCCGCCACCACCCGTCTGACATCGATCTGGGGAATCGGCATCTTTATCACCCTCCTGGCCGGAATCCTGTTCATTAAACGCTTTGGGAAAAAAACCGGAGCAAATTTCGGCGCCTTCGTCACCGCCGTTGCCTTCGCTTCCATTATCTCCGCCGGCCTGCTCGGCCAATCGAACCTGTTTATCGGCTCTGTCTTCCTGTTAGGGCTTGGTGGCGGCCTCATGACTGTCAGCAACCTCAGCTTTATGCTTGATATGACCGTACCCCAGGCCGCAGGCCTCTACATTGGTGCTTGGAGCGTAGCAAACTTCGCCGGTCAGGCCATCGGCAATGTCATTAGCGGTGTTCTGTACGATATGTTCTTCTGGCTGACGGGTAACCCGCTTATAGGGTACTCAGCCGTTTTCTCGCTCGAAATCGTAGGTCTCCTATTGGCAGTTTGGCTCTTCCGTTCAATCAGTGTCGAAAAGTTTCGACGGCAAGCTGAAGTGCGTCTGCAAACCGTTCTCTCTCTTGCCTCTGATTAACACGACGGTTGCATTGGCTCAAGACGCGATTCCATCCGTTCTTTTTGAGGGCAATAGTCCCCAGCACGATGTTCCTCTAAGGCTTCGGCGATGCGCTGTAGCTGTCTGTCTGTGCTATACTGGTTCGCAGAACCGGATATACCGACCGATTTGGCCGCTGTCGGATTTGGGTCTTCCGAAAACGGGCATCGGCCAGTGTGCCGCAGGACTGTCTCCCAGCCCTTGAGGACGGTAGCATGGTCAAAGTACTTCTGAGTTACGATATGCGGGAAGGGCACGAAGAAGACTGCCAGCGTTACGTCGTGCAAACACTGGCCCCAGGACTTGCCCAACTGGGTCTGCGCATTACCGACGCCTGGTACACGCTCTGGGGAGAAGCTCCCCAGATCCTCGGCGGAGGAGTCCTTGAAGATAAAGACGACGCCGCACGCATCCTGAGTTCAGACGAGTGGCAGGAGCTGATCGCCGGCCTCGAACCGTTCGTCGAAAACTTCAAAGTTCGCGTCGTTGACGCCAACGGCCGCTTCCAATTCTGAGCGGCCTGCCCCGCGCCGCGTCACAATGCTCTCCCCATGGCTCTTGCCCGGACGCCCGCAAACTCCACCCGCACCAAACACCCGCCTCTGGCTTCAAGACCATCCGCAGACCTGCCCGGTACCGCCGCGCCGGCTGCCGGCAAACCCTTGGCCCTGATCGTATTCCTTGAAAACGTCGGCCACATACACGGCGTCAACCTGCCAAACTGGGCGATGACAGCCATCGATTGGCTGACCGAAGAATACGCCAAGCTCCTGCTGCGGCTGTTCGGCGCCTACCACCGCTACCACCGCGTCCTCATCCTCGAGGACGACGCCGCCACCGCCGCCAATCTGACCGCCGCCCTCGTCGAGGTCAGCGCCTCCCATACCGTCGACCAACTCCTCCTCGTACATGGACAAGAGCGCTGCCTGATCGGGTACAAAGGGCGGGAGCTCGTCGACGCAGCCGCGTTCGACCGGTTGCTGGCCCGCTATGTCAAGGATACTTCACTCCTCGACCTGCGCATGGTCTACGGACTCAACTGCTACGGCGCCAGCCTCGCCTCCACCTGGCTGGCCTTGGGCGCCCAGGCCGTCAACGGCGCCCACGCCGTCAACTGGCTGCCGGAGCCAAGCCTCAGCCTATTTCTGCGCAAATGGCTTAACGGCGCGAACTTCAGCGAAGCCGTCGGCTACAGCTCTCGTCGCGCCCGGGCCATCGGCAGACTCCTCTGGCGCGACCAGGTCGACGGCAGCGAACACCCCTACATAGCCGGCAGCCGCCAAATCGTTTACGGCCGGCGCGACGTGACAATCACGTCGCCAACAGGTAATGCCCGAACCACTCAATCTTCACCAGTTCGAAAAGTCGCCGCCACCGCACATCCCCAACTCACGGCAAGCGGCCAAATCCCCACTGCAGACTAGAGGAGCCGATATGCCCCTGCCCAGTCGAAATGAAGCTGTACAACTACTGTATGAATGGGTCGAAAACGAGGGCCTGCGACGCCACATGCTCGCCGTGGAAGCCGCCATGCGCGTCTACGCCCGTCACTACGGCGAAGATGAGGACCTCTGGGGACTGACAGGCCTGCTCCACGATCTGGACTACGACCGCCATCCCGACATGGACGACCAGGAGAACGGCCATCCCCGCACTGCGCTCCGCCTCTTCCGTCAGCACGGCTACCCGTCCGAATTCATCCACGCCATCGAGGCCCACGCCACATTCCTCGGCGTCCCGCGCCAGTCAAAGCTCGATAAAGCCCTCCTCGCCTGTGACGAGCTGACCGGTCTCATCCTCGCCTGCGCCTACGTGCGCCCCGACAAGGATCTGCGCGGCGTAAGGCTCAAGTCCGTCAAAAAGAAGTGGAAGGACAAGCGCTTCACTGCCGCCATCGACCGCGCCGAGACTCTCCGCTTCATCGAGGAGCTGGGCGAACCCTTCGACGAGCACGTGCAACGCGTCCTCGACGCCATGAAAGAGGTCGCCCCCGAGCTGGGCGTCTCCGGCCAGCGGAGCTGACTACGCCCGTAGCCTATCTCCGGGCCGCCCCCCGGATCAGGATCCGCCCCCAGCCAGCGTATCCACAACGCGCGCCGGCGTCATCGGCAATGTGCGGATGCGCCTGCCCGTCGCCGCCGTAAACGCGTTGCCGATCCCCGCACCCACCGGCCCAATCGGCGGTTCACCCATACCGTAGGGCGTGTCAATACCTGTGTCCACCAGTACCGAACGGACATCCGGCGCCTCGCGCATCGTCAACAACGGGTAGCTCTCGAAATTGTTCAATTCCAGCCGTCCGTCTCTCACGTACGCCTGCTCGATCAGCGTCGAACCCGCGCCCCACATCACGTTCCCCTCTATCTGCGCCTTCGCCCCATCGGGGTTCACCACCAGCCCGCAGTCCACCGCACAGTCCACCCTGTGAACGGTGATCTCCCCGGACCCTTCATCCACCGACACCTCCGCCACCTGTGCCACCACTGTATTCGATCCAAAACAGGCGACGCCCCTTGCCCGGCCTTCAGGCGGCGCTGTCCCCCAGCCGCTCAGTTCCGCCACCGCTTCCAGGACCACCCTCATACGCCCACCGGCAGGACTGTCCGGCAGATGATCGAGGCGGAACTGCAGCGGGTCCGTGCCCGCCGCCGCTGCCAGCTCATCAACGAAGCTCTCCACCGCAAATCTGTTCGCGAAAAGTCCCAGCCCACGCCACCAGCCCGTCCATACCGGAAGTTTCTTTCGCCAGGCCGTGACCGTGCGGTTGGGCACGTCATAATCAATTCGCGCCCCTACCGTTGCGCCGAAGTCTGCGCCCAATACGATTTCCATGAACGCGGGCATGAAACTGAAGGCCACGTCGCTGCTGCCCTGCCGGTGCTCCATGGCGACAATCCGTCCGTTCCCGTCCAGCGCACCGGAGAGAACGCTCTTGGTCGGCGGCCGCAGGTAGCCGTGAAGCATCGCCTCCGTTCGGTCCCATCCCACATGCACAGGTGCGCCGGCTGCCCTCGACAGCCGCGCCTCTTCAACTGCCACCCCGGTATCGAGCTTGGCGCCAAAGCCGCCCCCCAGATAGGTCGGGACAACCCGGACCGTGTCGGCTTCCACCCCGAGCGCCTCGGCGATCAACCCCTTCGCCCTTTCGTGGGACTGGGTCGACACCCACACCGTCACCTGGCCGTCCTGTACATCCGCAAGCGCTGCTGGTGCCTCGAGCGGGGCCTGCACCGCAAACGGCGAACGGTAGGTGGCCGTGATCGCCCTTTCTCTCTTCAGAACACCGGCGGCGTTGCCCTCGCGCTGGATCGTGATTCCGCCCTCCCCTGCCGGTTCGATCAGCGCCTCGATCTCCTCCTGCTGCCACAGATGCCCTTCATCCCACTCCGTCTCCATTGCCTTCACCGCCGACCAGGCCGCGCTGCGAGAGTTCGCCGCCACCCCGGCAAAGCCGTTTTCAACGTCGATCACGATCTCTTCGACGCCATCCATCGCTGCCGCCTCGCCTGCTGACGAGCCGACCAGTTTGGCCTCCAGTGTTGGCGGCCGCGCAACGGCGCCATAGAGCATATTGGGCACGCGCATGTCATAACCGTAAACTGCCTGCCCCGTTACCTTGTCGGGAATGTCAATGCGCGCCACCGGCTGTCCGACCACGGTAAACTCATCCGTCGCTTTCAGCTGCAGCGCATCCTCCTCGGGAAGATCCCAACTCGTAACCGCTTCAGCCAGACTGTAGAAGTCAGCCTTTTTCTCAGGGCTGTCCGCGACCGCAAACCCCCGC
>VYDA01000153.1:0-4719 GCA_009843665.1 Caldilineaceae bacterium SB0675_bin_29
CACAAAGGCAACCATCAGAGTCTGGCTAAGGCAACCCAGACATATGCCCCTGCGTTTCTGCCGGGCCGGTGGGGAACTGTTATTTCCTTGAACCGGGGATATGCAAGTTCGAACTGCGTTCAGGACTTTCGTTGCCGCAGGCGGGCCAATTCGGCCTCCAACTCCTGCACGTGCTTAGCCGCCTGCCGGTGAGCCTCCTCTCCCGCATCCGCACGCTTGGCTTCGGCGTCCGCACGCCGGGATTCTGCATCCGCACGTTGCGACTCTGCCTCGACCAGAGACTCTGCCTCTTCCGCCCTGTTTACCGCGACCTGATAAGTCGGAATGACAAACCCCGAATACACCTCGTCTAACGCTAACTCTTCCAGGCGCGGCTGCCGCCAAAGATCCGAATGCCGGAACTGCAAGCCGGGCAGTATCTCCGAGCGAATGACACCCTGATCATCAGGCGGAATCTCCTCGAAACTGTCCTCCAACGTGATACGGTAGAAGTGCATGTGCTCGCCGCTGGGATCGAGAATGTAGTACTCCTGCACACCGCCCAGGGCGTAGTCAGTTCTCTTCTCCTCCGTATCCCGCAACACCTCAGCAAGAGTGGAATCGGAAACCGCTTCAACAATGAGATCGCACACGCCCCCAAAGTGACGGTGGTCGGTATCTCTCCATGGCGTCGGATTGCTCCTCAGAATCACGCCAATGTCCGGCTTTCGTACTTGCACTCGTTCCCCCGAAGGTTCTTCAGCATCCTCCATCGTCAGGACAATACCGGTTTCCAGATTGATGAGATTCGCAATATCGTGCGTACTCAAATACCGGCGCAAGAGGTCCAGAAACCAATTGTAAAGTTCAAGTTGCTGGGGATTGGGCAACGGTTTGGCCTCCAGTCTGCCGTTATTCCATTCATAGCTGACGTCCATGTCTGGATAAGGGTTCTCATACCACCTGACCCAATACTCTTCTAAGCTGACATAGCGCCCTTCATCCGGAGCCCAAGGATTCAACTGCCTGTCGGGGGGCGCAGCAGCTTCCTCAGTCGTGGAACCGTTCGATTGCAATGAGTCGACCCGCATTTGAGGCGCGTCCGACGCCAGTTCTGCGCGTTCCATGGTCTCTCCTCCGCCTATGCAAATCCTCTCCCAAGCGGTACAACTGTTCTGGAAGGGATTCTATCACGAGTCGCTGACCGAATCCAATGGTTTTCCCACACAGCCGCATCCCAAAATGGGGACGAACTTGTCAACACCTCAGCTAGCGGCGGAGCCGTACCCATCTCGCCCCCAGCTCTGAGTCTGAGGTAGCCTCCTATCTGACCACTGATCACTAACCACTGACCACTGCAGTTTGGGCGGTCGGGCCTATTCGGCCCTCCCTTGTGCGGGGGCTCCGCCCCCGCAACGCCCCCGGCCAACAACATGCCTCGTCGACCGTGTGCCAGTATTGGTGACAGGTGCCCAATCGAGCGAGTTTCGCCTAACCACGCTCCGCCAGTATCCGAGCCAGTCTCACTCAGGCAAAACTGCGGCACTCTCTCCTCGCCCTTGTGCCTGCCCTTTCACACACTCCAATCTACGGATCCCACGATGAGGCCAGGCTTGGCGGCTGCCCTCCGTCTCTCCAGGAGCCTGTAAACGATTCCAGCCACCGCTGGCATGAATACCCCGCCAAGCTGGTCACGCCCCAATTCTGGGATGCACCTTCCCACAACGTCCCCAATGGACCCTTCATTCCTGACGGAATCGACATCATTTGACGATTTCCCCCAATGACGTTGTAATTGTCAGACACCTTCGACCACTATCCGTCAGAACGGCTGTCCAGGCCTGCGCACCCTCTTGCACATTGCCCGGAAGCTTGCTTTCCAAACAGTGCCAAGGAGAAGAATCAAAGTGAGCACCCTCTACTTCGAGAAGCTCTCCCAGTTCGACCGCGCCGCCGAGCCGGTCACCGTCAGCATACCCTTCGCTCAGGGAAAACTGCCCGGCGCGGCCCATCTTGTCATCGAAGACGCCGGCGCAGCGTTGCCATCCCAACAGCGCGCCCTGGCCCACTGGTCCGACGGCAGCGTCAAGTGGCTGCTGGCCCACCTCCAACCCGACCTGCCCGGTAACCTCTCCAAAACACTCACCTTCCGCACTGCTTCCGACCCTGCCCCGTCTCCGCAGCAGCAAGTGCAGGTGACCGAGGACGCCGACGGCCTGCAGATCGACACCGGCCCTCTCAGTTTTCGCGTGCCCCGCGAGGGCTTTCTCCCCGTCCAGGACGTCACTCTCGCCGGCGGTCCCGCGTGGCCTGCACCTTTCGCCGGCTTCACCATGGAGACCGATGCTGGCGCCGCCGGTAGCAGCAGCGGCGCCGTCGAGCTGGAGATCGATGAGGCTGGCCCGCTCCGCGCCGTCATCCTCGTGCGCGGTCGTCACCTGCAACCTGACGGGACCGAATTCCTGGCCCTGCGCGGCCGCATCACCGCCTACGCCGGCAAGCCCTACATCGAAATCGAGCACCAGTTCCTGCACACTCTGGACTTACCTGACGTGACGCTCCAAAGCCTGCGCCTGGACTTTGCCGCCTCCCCCAACGGGAATCCGCCCCAACTCGCCCTCGGCGAAGGCTGGTATCGGACTTCCATCACCGAGAGCGAAAGCGAAGTCTTACAGACCTTGGACACCGAAACAATGCTCTACCAGTCCAACGAGCACTTCATCGACTCCTACTATGGCGATTTCTGGACCGACTGGCGCGACCAGCAAGGCGGACTCTGCCTCTCCATCCACCAGGCCCACCAGAACTTCCCCAAAAGACTGCACGGCCACACGCAGGGCATCGCCTGCTGGCTCTATCCCGCCGGAGAACCGCCTGCTCCCATTCTCCAGGGCATGGCCAAGACCCACCGCATCCAGCTCCACTTCCACGGTCCCGACACGCCCCTTGATGATCTGAGCCAGCGTAGCCTACAATTTCAGCTCCCCGATCGACCCGCACTGCCGGTGGAATGGTATCGCGCCAACAACCCCTGGATTGAGACCTACTTCCCTGAAAATCTCCCCCGCCGCCTCTTCACAGACCTCAATAACCTGCACGATGGACGCCCCAAAGCGCTCGGCATGATGCACTTTGGCGACGCGCCCGACTCGGGCTATACAAACCAGGGCCGGGGCGAAGGCGAAAACGTCTGGGTCAACAACGAGTACGACCGCCCCCATGCCTGCACCCTTTACTACGCCCTCACTGGCCAGCGCCGCGCCCTCGATTCCGCCCTCGTCAGCGCCCAACACTGGCTCGACGTAGACTTCTGCCACCATCACCCCGATCCGCTGATCGATGGCGGCCTGCGCATCCACACCCGCTACCACGCCACCGGAAGATGCACGCCGTCCCACGAGTGGACCGAAGGCCTTCTCGACTACTACTTCCTGACCGGCCGCAAAGAGGGTCTGAACGTTGCGAACTCGATCGGCGAAAACATTCTCCGCCACATGGCATTGCCATCGATGCGTCAGTTGGGTGAGGCCTCCGTCCGTGAAGGGGGTTGGGCCTTGCGCGCCTACGTCGGCCTTTGGCTCGGCACCGGCGAACAACGCTGGCGCGATGAGGCCACGCAGCTGATCGAAATGTTCCTCGACTGGCATGACGAATTCGGCGCGCTCCTGGCCCCCTATACCAGCCACACCATGCCGCGCGTCCCATTCATGATCTCCCTCACCGTCAACTCTTTTGCCCGCTATCTGTTGATCGAAGACGACGAACGCGTAAAGAAACTGATTGTGTCGGTCATGGACGATCTCATCGAACACTGTCTCGGTCCCGACGGGGTCTTCTACTACAAAGAACTCCCTTCCCTCCAGCGGACCGCGCCCACGCCCCACGCTTTCGAAGCACTGACCTATGCCTGGCGCATTACCAACGACGAGCGCTATCTGAAGATCGCCGCCAACACCTTCGCTGCACTGACAGCAAACCTGGAAGGCAAGGAAAGCGGCCCCAAATTCGCTGATCCCTCCGGCGCCGTCATCGACGGAGTTGGCGGCGGACGCATCTTCGCTGACAAATACACCTCACTGATCCTCTACGCCGGCGCCGCCGCCCCCCTGGGCCTGCTGGACTGGTACGAGTATCCCTTTCCCGGCGCTGCCTGACCCTTGCAGGGAGGCCCGTCTTTTCGATATACCCAAAGCTGGCAGTACAAATTGCCCGTTGCCCGACATCCGCTCAACTGGAGTCGGCAACGGGCAAATTCGCCCACCGGGAGATGCCCCATGCAGGTAAAGCGTTTTTCTGCCAATCCGATTATCACACCCGCGCTGGACGAATCCATCGGCGCCAATATCAACGGACCCTCACTCCTGCGCGTGCCCGACTGGCTGCCGAATCCGCTAGGAAAGTACTACCTCTACTTCGCCCACCATCAAGGCGAGTTTATCCGCCTGGCCTATGCCGAAGCCCTATCCGGGCCGTGGACCATCTATTCGCCAGGCACACTGCGCCTGGAGCAGACCCCTTGCTATCATCATATCGCCAGCCCCGATCTGCATGTCGACAACGACAACCGCCGTATTCTGATGTACTATCACGGTCCATCAGTGAGGCGCGAAAAGCTCGAAGCCGACCCGCTGAAGCAAAGATATCCATTTCTCGAAGGCCAGCGTTCGCTGCTTGCCGTCTCGGACGACGGTCTCAGTTTTACTTCCGACAGCGAAATCCTCGGCCCCAGCTACTTACGGG
>VYDA01000153.1:4729-5341 GCA_009843665.1 Caldilineaceae bacterium SB0675_bin_29
ACTTACGGGTATTCCGCTATCCCGACACCGCCGCCGGCTGGCACTACGCGCTGGCGATGCCCGGCATCCTCTTCCGTAGCCGCGACGGCCGCACCAATTTCGAACCGGGCCCCGTCCTCTTCGAGCGCGACCAGCGCCACGCCGCCCTCCTCCTGCGCGACGACATCCTCTACGTCTTCTACTCCCGCGCCGGCGACTGCCCCGAGCACATCCTCTGCGCAACCGTCGACCTGCGCCCGCACTGGTGCGAGTGGAAGGCCTCCGCTCCATTCTCGATCCTGGAGCCGGAAACCGACCACGAGGGTGTCAACCTGCCCCTGGAGCCATCGCAGCGCGGCGCCATCCACGAACCTGCCCGCCAGCTCCGCGATCCCGGCATCTACCAGGAAGGCGGCTGTACCTATCTGCTCTACTCAATCGCCGGAGAAAGCGGCATCGCACTGGCAGAGCTCCAGTTCGACTGACCCAACTGCAAGACTGTTGCCCCCCGTTTCGCCTGCCTTGAGATTTCCCACAGTTTACACAAGGTCATCCAGGCTGACTTCAAGCGCATGGGCGATCGAAGCCAGTGTCTTGGCAGAGCCCACCCGCCTCCCCGTCTCGATCTGGGAA
>VYDA01000536.1 GCA_009843665.1 Caldilineaceae bacterium SB0675_bin_29
GGGCAGGAGCCGGCCCAAAAGCTGCAGGACGGATTCACGTGTTTGCAGAGGATTGTTTTGCCAGTCGCCGCCAGAACAATCGAGGCCGGGAATGCGTTCCAAATCGTTCCATTCCGAGGAGGTACGCCAAGCCTCCCACAATGTAAAGCGTTGCTCAGGCCTGGATTGCTCCAAGAAGGAATACACCCGGTTCCCCGTGAGACGAACACGTTCATCGTCGGCCCTTCGCAGCCAGCCCAGTCGCTTCGCCAAATGCAGGAGCAATGCGACGCGGACCTCTTCAATGTTGGTCGAGGCGTCCGGTGAAGCAAATGGAGACACGAATCCGTCTGCAGACTTCAGGCGCATCACGAGCTGGGCAATGGCATCGGGGTCCGGCGTGCCGTCGTCCTGCAGGCGTAACCCTTCGGTATGAAGAAATCCCAATAGCGTTCCCGTATCTTCCAGGAAGGCATCTTCCAACTGGAGCATTCGCGCCACTGGCGGCGGGGGAACGGGCACAGCCGCCAGCCCCTGTTCGCCATCGGCGGTCGCCGGCTGCGGCAGCCAGGGGAGGATGTCACTGGGGATGAAGATAATCGTGTGGGCGTTCTGGCCTTCACCTTTGTAGGTGCGGCCTATCAGCCCATAGTAATAGAGAATCTCGGCGACGCTTTCCGGTGTGTTCCAGGGCTGTTCGCGTTCTAACCTGGAGGGTCCCATCTGTCGGATGCTGCCGTAATCGCGGCTGAACTGGGCTTCTCGCAATTCTCCCCCCTCCCCAAGGAGGAGATCCAGAGCCGACCGTGCGTCAGGATAGGTGTCCGTGATCTCCTGGAAGGCCATCAGGACAGAGGTGGGGTCCGAGATCTGGCCGCCCAGGCTATCGATCATCGACCGGACACTTCTTTCCTCATCCAGAAAGGCGCCCCGAATCTCTGCAATGACTTGCAAGTGGATCTCCGGGTAATCGGCAAGCATCTGGCTGGTTTGCGGCATCTGTTCTTCTCTGAATCGCCGTAGTTCAGTTTGCGAATTTATATCAGTGGCGCGCGCAGATCTTTCGATCTGATGGCGAAAACCGACTGCGACCGTTAGTGCGTGACGGGGATTCCATTCGCCGGTACCGGCTGGATGCCATCAAGCCTCAGTCCAGCCAGGCCAATCGCCGGGCCTTGCCTATTTGGGCAAACCTGTGAGACAATGCGGCCAGACTCGAAGATGAAGCGGCAATCTCACAGAGACTGGAGGCCTGTTGAAATGACCCGCGATTCATCCTTTGTACCCCAAAGCGGCGGTTGGCGCTTTTCCGATATTCTACGCGATTTTGCAGTCGTATGGCAACTGATGGGCGATCCGCAGGTATCAATTCTGCTGCGGGTCGGTTTTCCGGTGCTGGCGATTCTCTACTGGATATCGCCGATCGATCTGTGGCCGGGAATGCCCTTAGACGATATAGCCGCGGTCGTTCTGGCAGGACGTCTGTTTGTGCAAATGGCCCCGCAGGACGCCGTACGGCGCGCCCGAGTCCGGCTTGGACATATTTCGCCTGATGAACCGGACCGGGAGGTCTGGGATATCTGGGACGAGGACGACAAGACAATCCCCGGAGACTGGCGAGTCGTTGACGACAAGTAGAAGACGACGCGCCTTCCTCAACAGATGAATGACGCGCTGCTTGACCAAGTTTCCCGGACCGTCGACCGCCAGCGGCTGTTGGAAACTGCAATAGCTCTGATCGGGGTTCCCAGCCCCACTCGCAGCGCGGGCGCAGCCGCAAATCGACTGGAAGACATCCTGACCGCTGACGGCTTTTCCGTCGAGAGGCATGCTGCCGACTGGCCCGAAGCTCCAATTGTCTTAGCCGTGCTTGACAGCGGCCGACCGGGCCCCACGCTGCAGTTCGACGGCCATCTCGATACCGTGCATCTGCCCTTTGTGCCGCCGCGCGTGGAGGATGACACGCTCTACGGATCCAGTTCGGCCGACATGAAGGGCGGCATCGCGGCGGCCCTGGAAGCTCTGCGGGTATTGCGAACGCTCGACGCCCTTCCCGCAGGCAGAGTGCTGTTTACGGCCCATGACCATCACGAAGGGCCGTGGGGCGACGGTCGCCAGGTGCGCGCCATGATCCGCGAGGGCCTTGTCGGTGATGGCGTCATGCTGCCAGAGTATCTGGCTACTCCACTCCCGGTTGCGGGCCGGGGTCTGGCGATATTTCAGGCGACAATTCGCCGTGATGGCGAGCCCGTACATGAAGTGCTGCGTCCGCCCGGTACGCCAGACGTGGTGGCTGCCGGCGCACAGTTGGTGAACCGGCTGCATACCTGGAACGAAGAGCTGAAGGGGAACAGCCACCCTCTGGTGGGCCACGACTCCACGTTCGTAGGCAATCTGAAGGCGGGGGAGATCTACAACCAGTCGCCGACAGAGTGTTTTGTACAGGGGACGCGCCGATGGGTCCCGCCGGCCAGCAGCACTACTGTTCAAGACGAATTCTCTCAGGTTCTTGCCGAGACCGCAGCGGCAACCGGCACTGAGATTGACGTCGAATTTGCCGTACAAGGTGGAGCCTACCAGATTGAATCCGAAAGCCGCCTCGTGCACGCTTTTCAACAGGCCCACACCGCTTTGACGGGCTCATCTCTTCCCCTGGGCGCCAAGCCATTCGTGGACGACGGCAACATCTATGCCTCGGAGGCGGGCATCCCCGCTCTAACCCACGGGCCGGCTGCCACCGGCGCGCACACCCTGCACGAAGCTGCTCCCATTGAAGAGTTGGTGAGGGTTGCAAAAGTCTACGCGCTCACTGCCGTTGCATTTTGTGGCGAGGCATAGACAGGGTTCAGACCGGAGGACCCTGAGGTCATTCCCCTCTTCAAGACGAAGAATCTTCAATTTCGTCGCGGCGCGGGATCGAGTCTGCAGCGCCCGGTCTGGTAACGCAGAGCGCCGCGGCCCGCGATGCCAGGGCCAGCGACTTCTGGACTGATTCGCCCGCCAGAAGCTCGGCCAGAAAATAGCCGATGAAGGTGTCGCCGGCGGCCGTCGTGTCCACCACATCGACGGAATGCGCCGGCGTCCTTATACGCTCCTCGCCGCGAGCATAGAGCGAACCGTCTCCTCCCAATGTGAGCAGAATCCCGGCGTTGGGAAAGCGAGCTTGCAACGCCTCCACCACCGTTTCAGGGGAAGCGTCCTCAGTGTCCGCCAGGGCCGCACCTTCAGTCTGATTGACCACGAAAAGGGAGACACCCTCAAGCGGGAAACTCAGCACTTCCGGCGTCATCGGCGCGGGGTTGAAAGCGACGGTCATTCCTCGTTCGGATGCTTCGCGAAGGATTGCGGGCATGGAGCTGATTTCGTTCTGGAGCAGAAGCCAGTCGCCCTCACCGAAGTGCGAGAGCACATAGTGCGCATCGTCTGAGGTTACGGTGAGGTTGGCTCCTCCGTAAAGAAGAATCGAGTTCTCGCCTGCGGGGTCTACCTGAATAATGGCGTGCCCCGTGGGCTGGTTATCGAGACCGACGTGCGTTACATTGACGCCTTCCGCGGCGATGGCATCCCTTAGCCATAGCCCTTCCGGGCCGATCCGACCCGCGTGAAAGACGTCTGCGCCCGCGCGCGCCAGGGCGACCGACTGATTTGCCCCCTTGCCGCCCTGGAAGCGGCTATATTTTGTGCTGGGCAGCGTCTCCCCAGGGCGAACAAGATGCTCGACCTGGTATACGTGGTCTATGTTGAGCGAGCCAAAAACGAGAATGGACATGGCTGAATTGGCTGAATCGACTGGACTGTCCAGGCGATTGTAACATTGTGAATCCGGGAGCCAAAAGAGACCACTATCCCCGTCTACTGTGCTATAATGCCCGCTAACCTGCGGATCAAGGATATCGCGATTTATGCAAACTTGCTCCCGGCAGATCGGTTAACTGGAGGGGTGATCCTTGCAAAGCATCGAGTTACTTGCAGTCGCTCGGGGCGACAAACCTGCCGATCGCGTGCTGCGAAACGGACGCGTAGTAAACGTCCTGTCAGGGGATATCGAAGAGGCCGATATAGCCCTTTACGGCGAGCAGATCGCCGGCGTCGGCGCGGGCTACGCGGGCAAGGAAGAGGTAGATCTGCAGGGCGCCTTCGCGGCGCCGAGTCTGATCGACGCGCACGTCCACATCGAGAGCAGCCTGTGTCTGCCTGCCCAATTTGCCGCGGCCGTTGTGCCGGGTGGCGTGACCACCGTCGCAGCCGATCCTCACGAAATCGCCAACGTAGCCGGCGCGGCCGGAGTCCGCTTTATGTCCGAAGCCAGCCGAAACCTTCCTCTGCAAGTCGTGCTGATGGCTCCCTCCGCCGTACCCGCCACACACATGGAAACAAGCGGCGCAACTCTTTCTGCCGTGGAACTGGCCGATCTTCTGAAGGAAGGGACTGTCCACGGGTTGGCCGAACTGATGAACTTCCCCGGCACCGTTCAAGGTGATCCGGAAGTGCTTGCCAAGATCGCCGCATTCAGTGGGCGGCCCCGGGATGGCCACGCCCCTGCGCTCAGCGGAAAGCACCTCAACGCCTACGCGGCAGCCGGCGCCGGCAGCGATCATGAATGCGCCACTGTGGCCGAGGCGGCAGAGAAACTCGCTCGGGGTTTCTACGTGCTGATTCGGGAGGCGACCAACGCTCACAACCTGCGCGCGCTGTTGCCGCTGGTCAACGAGCGCAATAGTCGTCGCTTCTGTTTTTGCACTGACGACCGCATGCCGGGCGACCTGTTGGATCAGGGGAGCGTCGACTATATTCTGCGGGAAGCCATCTCGTTTGGGGTCGACCCGATAACCGCATTCCGCATGGCCACCCTCAACAGCGCTGAATGGTTCGGTCTGCATGATCGCGGGGCCATCGCGCCAGGCAGGCGGGCCGACTTGATGGTCTTTGACGACCTGAGAGCCCCATCTGCCAGGCAAGTCTATGCAGGCGGGCGGCTGCGGGCTGAGGGTGGTCGTCTGTTGAATGACGAAAGCCTTGCCTTAGCTGCCGTTCCCCCGGCGGTCTCATCCTCTGTCAATGTGGACTGGGACGGCTTCAATCTGCGCATACCAGTTGAAGGTGCGCACGTTCGCGTCATTGGTTCGATGGAGAATCAGGTCCTGACCGAAGAACGCATATTTGAAGCGCGTATCGAAGACGGTCAAGCCGTGGCCGATCCGGCCAGGGACATTCTGAAGATAGCCGTAGTTGAACGGCACACTGCCAGCGGCGCGATCGGGCTGGGATTTATCCAAGGGTTCGGCCTGCGCCACGGGGCCATCGCCGGCACCGTCGCCCACGACCATCATAACCTGGTTGTCATTGGCGCCGACGACGAGT
>VYDA01000371.1:0-2444 GCA_009843665.1 Caldilineaceae bacterium SB0675_bin_29
GCCCGCCCGTAAGCGAACGGACTTGGCCCGTCGCTCGCATACTGACGGTGATGAGGCAGGCCAGCAGACTGGTGGAAACGGCCAATCGCGATCCCTTCGGGATGTCGTTCACCTTGCTTACCAGTTCAATCCCCTGTCCGGCGCCAACCAGCTGAGTCAGCAGATCGGATAGCGGTTGGTGCGCCCCCTCCGTGCCCGGCGGCACAATGCCGGCCGCAATCAGCGCAGCCTTCAACAGCCCGAGGTGGTCGCGGGCAAAATCGAAGACCTCGGCGAACGTCGTAATCTCTGCACTCGCCTGCAGGTCAACGCTTACCAGCCGCAGAATCGGCCGGTCAATTACCCGAAAATAGCCCTCCACCGGCGGCCGCGGCCCTTGGCCCTCTGTCTGCCCCCCGCCGTCAACGCTCAGGTCGATCGAAACGTTCAGCACACGCGCGCCCTCTGGGAAATCCATACCCAGAAAGAAGATGTCGCTCCAGCCGCTGTGCGTCAGGTCCATCCGCACCGGTGTCGTTTCACGCAACAAGGGGAAAAGTCCGCTTTCGAGAGGACGCAGGAGACTCTTGCGGACCCGAAGCGGATGGTCGCTCGGATGGCCTACCCGGAACATCCACTGGTTGCCTGCAATCGACCGCACGCTGCGCCGCACCTGGTCCGCCAGCGTCTGGAAGCCAAGCTGTCGATACGCCGCCGCCAGCCCGCTTGAGAGCGCCTCGCTGGGCCCCGCCTGCGACTGGTGCCGCAAAAACGTCTCAATCGCCTCGTGGAATCGGCGGTGGAGCAGGTCTTCGTAGCCTCGAAACGGGATTACGCCCCTGGCGGCAATTCCCGCCTTGCCGGGCAGATGAAACCGGTGGATCGAGTACAGAAAAAAGAGCGCCCGCACCTGCTCATACAGGTTTTCGTTCTCCCGCCGCAGTCGGTCCAATGCAGCACACTCCCGCAGCAACGTCTCCGCAGAAGCCCGGCCGGCGAACCCCTCCAGCGAGCGACTGCGGATTTCCTCATCTGTTGCGGTGATAATTCTTACCAGTGTACTCATCTCAGAACTCATCAGGTCCGACTGCATGGCGACGGCATTCCACAAGATGCCGGTCGCACGCCGTGCAACACTATATCGGCTCCTCCCCCTCCTGCATCGAGCGTGCCATCAGCAGTTCCAGCAACCGCGTCAGCATCTCATCTCGGTCCTGCCCGTTCAATGCCAGTGCGATCTGGGCCGTGAGCAGACCGTACTTCACACCGATGTCGAGCCGCATCCCCCGCTGCTCCAGGGCCAGGTACTGCTCCCGCCGCGCCAGCAGATTCAGCGCAGCCGACAGATAAAGGCCTGCGCCCGGGCGCCCATCCGCCCCTTCCGCATCCGTAGTGGAAAGCAGGCCGCCCAGTATCTCCATAACCGTTGCGGTCAGAACGTGAATACCAAAGAAGCACAGATAGTGGCCCGCACGCAAGCCCGAAGCCACCAGCCTCTGCTCAGCTTCCGTGGGCGTGGGCTTCTCAACCACAGTCTCTACCTGGTAAAGCCCCGTCTGCCCCGCCAGCCGGTGGCCCCCCACCGCGCCAAAATAGGGCAGGAGAGTCTCCCGCGTCGCCTGCACCGCAGAGACCGAACAGTTATGCGCGCGCGCCGCCTCGACAACACGCGCCGCGCACCGCCCTCCGTTTGGCCGCACGTACAAGTGGTCCCCAACCAGGTGCAGAAAAGAGTCGCCCCCAACAAACTCCCGCGCGCAGTACACCGCGTGCGCGTAGCCCAGCTGCTCCGCCTGCTGCACGAACTGAAGGCGGCCCGCATGCTCTCCCACCGTCGCAGCATAGGCGGCCTCGTCGCCCGGATAAACGATGACGCAGATCTCGTCGACACCGGCGTCGATTACCTCCTCCACCAGAACGCGCAGCACCGACTTCTCCACGCCGTCGCTGTCGATGATCGTCTGCAGGGGCAAGCTTCTCTGCGTACGCCTGGCCGCGGTGATGACCGCTTTCGTTATCTCCATCTTCTGCTCTCCGGCCCGACCAATTCTAACGAATGCGAACCACGCTCAAATCCGCACAATGACTACTCGTGCCACAGGCCTCCCGTGCACATCTTCCGAAACCTAGGCAGCCGCACCATGTGTTGGGAACGTATCCGGGCCCGTCCCGTAGGCCACCGCTGTAACCATCCTGTCGTAGTTACGAATCTGCCGTCCTAATCCGTGTGGGCATTCCAAAATAGGTGCGAACTTTCCCATGCCTCCGGTAGCAGCGGAGCCGCACCCATCTCGCGACCAACGCCGAGTCAGAGGTAGCGCCCTATCTGACTACTGACCACTGACTACTGCAGTTTCGGGCGGTCGGGCCTATTCGGCCCTCCCTTGTGGGGGGGGGGGGCCCCCCCCCCACCCCCCCCCCCCCAACAAACCCCGGCGCCCGGGGGGGCGGGTGGTGGGAGGGGG
>VYDA01000371.1:2454-5333 GCA_009843665.1 Caldilineaceae bacterium SB0675_bin_29
GTGAAAAGAATGGTTGCCAGGGAATACTGTAGGCGGGGGCGGTGGGTTGAACGCGCAACCCTACCGTCAAGGCAGCAGCTATTCCCCAGAAAAGCAGGGCGATCCCGCTGAGGATTCCCGTCGGACTTCCGAATGCCTGCCACCGGGCAGCTGGACGCACAAATCCGCCCATAATCCAGAGTACGATGCTGCCCAGGGTCAGAACGAGCGGTGGCCCGACGGGAACAACAATTGCCGTCCAAGGCAATGCGAAACTGTCCATATCTGACAATTCTAGCACAGCCAATCTCACCATCGAAACAGTTGGGCAAAAACTGATGCATCCCAACATTTGGGTGAACTTTCCCATTCCTCGGGCAGCGGCGGAGCACAGTCCAGTACGCCTACAACTCTATCTTAAGCAGAACCCCTCCTCTGACCACTGACTACTGACCACTGACTACTGCAGTTCTGGGCGGTCGGGCCTATTCGGCCCTCCCTTGTGCGGGGGCCCCGCCCCCGCAACGCCCCCGGCCAACAACATGCCTCGTCGACCGTGTGCCGGTATTCGTCACAGGTGGCCAATCGAAAGAGTCTCGCCCAACCACGTCCCGCAAATCACCGAACGCTCCGGTAGGTGCCGGCCTTGTGCCTGCCCTTTCACGCCCCCGAATCGGACTGCACCCTGAACCGCCCGCAAGTTTGATCTGCCTGTTACACTATGCTAAAATTCTGCCCGTTGTTACCCAATATTCTCAAATTGCCAACCGGTTCACATCACTTTCGGTTGCTTCCCGATCGCCCATCAGCACTTCACAATCAGGAGGATTCTCCATGTCCGTGCGCAACGCCTCTGCCACCTGGAACGGCACACTCAATGAAGGCTCCGGCACAATGAAATTGGGCAGCGGCCTCTACGAAGGCCCTTTCTCCTTCGCCTCCCGCTTCGAATCCGGATCCGGCACCAACCCGGAAGAACTGATTGGCGCAGCCCATGCCGGCTGCTACTCAATGTTTATCTCCGCTTTGATGAGCGGCGATGGCTTCACGCCCACGAGTGTCAACACCACGGCCGCCGTCCACCTTACCGACGGTCCTGCCATCAGCAAGATTGAGCTGACCTGCCGGGCCGAAGTCCCCGGCCTGTCTGCCGAAAAGTTCGCCGAATACGCCGCCCAGGCCAAGGATGGCTGCCCCGTCTCCAAAGCCCTCGCCTCGGTTGACGAAATCGTCCTTGATGCCGAACTGGTGGGGTAAGCCGTCAAACGGCCGGGCAACGCCTCGGCATTCTATCGCTTCAGAATAGCGGGAAATGAACAGTCCATCGATATCGATGGACTGTTTTGCCTTCGCAATTCTCTTGACTGGCAGCTGCACCCGGACATACCTCTCGATGCAGGATTGGTCACCCCTCTGTAACCATCCTTCTGCATGAACATCCCATCGCGAGCCCCGGCCTCTGCGCTCCTATCAGCCGCAAAATGACGCCGCAACCGTCCTCAGCTGCGCCAGATTGTCCCATTCAGTGCTGTTCCCGTGCAGCGGTGTATCGAAGATCAGCGACATCGGGCCGTCAAACCCCGTCTCCGACAACAAGCCCAGCGAATGGCGAAACTCTTCTTCATCCGGCTGACCCTTGTCGTCGTATATCGCCTTCACGTGTGCTGAATCGGCCTTGGGGAAGATCGCTGCCAGCTCCTCGTACCGGTCATCGCCTCTGTAATTTCCAAAATCCGCGCACAGCCCGACCCGACCTTCGCACAGTTCAAGTATCGCCAGCACCTGGTCCGCCCGGTCCGTCGTCTCACGGAAATTCTCGGTGATCACCTGCACACCGATCGAAGAGCCGTAGTCGGCTAGCTCACGCAGGCCCTCTGCGCTCCGTCGCAAGACCGGGTGGTCCAACAGCGGTGCGTGGTTGCGCTCCACCGGCTGACATCCCCCCACAACGCGGGCATGGCTTGCGCCGCAGCCGGCGGTCAAATCCAGCCATGATCGGATCCATTCCATCTCACCCGCCCGCACTGTCCCGTCGGGGTGCGTGATGTCGCCGGAGTCGATCAAAACGCTGAACAGCTCAACTTCGGCCTCCTCGACTGCCGCCTTCAGTTCGTCTAAGTAGGCACTGTCCATCGTGGGAAAGTGAAAGTGCACGATCTCCAACGTGTTGATCTTGGCCTCCGCCAGCGCCGATGGCAGCTCCAACAAGCTGATCACACCGTTCGACGCCTGCTGCGGCCCGGGATCGCCCGGCCCAAAAAGCGGCGGAGACCCCAAAGCCCTGTGCAGGCTCCAGGATGAAGTCGAAATTCGTGTCATGCGCATCCTCCTGTCAGTTATCAGGCGATGGGGTCAACACCTAGCTTCTCGGCGACTTCGACGATCTGTGACCAGGTCGTATCGTCCAGGGGAATCCCATCCCTTTGACGGCTTGCAGCCGAACGCGCCTCCGGCTCGCCCGGCATCAGTACCTCTTCGAATCCGGGCGCCGGCTTCGTAGACTTTATCCGACTGGCGATCTGTTCCCCATCGGCGAAGAACTCGTCCAGCGGCCGGAAATAGCCGATGTTCAAAAGAATAAACAGGACGCCGTTGCCCAGGATCGAGCCTGGTATGCCCGGCCCGCCGGCCCCCGTCAATATCCCGCCCAAATAATCCGTCAGGAGCGCCAGACCGAACCCCTTGTGCCCGGCTGCCGGAAGCAGCATTCCGCCTTCGTACACGTCGCCCGGATTCTTCGTGGGTGAACCGTTCTTGTCCAGGGCCCATCCTTCCGGAATCTCTTTGCCGCTGTTGAACGCCACCCGCACTTTGCCCTCCGCCACCGCGCTCGTGGCGAAATCCAGCAGCATCGCCGGCCGGTCCTTCAGGGGTATCGCCACCGCTATCGGGTTCGTGCC
>VYDA01000694.1 GCA_009843665.1 Caldilineaceae bacterium SB0675_bin_29
CAAATTGATCGCCGCCCTCCGCGAATTGACCTGGGCTTGCCGCTTAGAAATCCCGGTTCAGGCAAATGCCCCCGCCGCCGGCGATACGAGTATTGAATTCGCCGCCTGGGCCGCCAGGTCGGTTCTGCCTTCCTGAACGCAAGGCCGGGGGGACAATTTGGGATCACTTTCTCCCCCCTCTTCCCCGGGCAAACCCGCGCGCAGTTGGAGAATTGACATGAAACTGGCACAAATTCAAGAGGATTTGCCATAAAAAATATATGCGGAAAGTGTATAATTATGCCTTTGCAGTCCTGTGCCCCGACGCAGACGCATATGTGCCCTTGATCCCTGCCGCCCTCGATCAGATCGACATCGACAACAGGATGACAAACTGCAGAATGGCCGGCCGTAAATGACGGAAACCTGAGGCTCTCTCGCATGGCCCCCCTCCTGCCTGTGCAAGACAAGAGGAAAAGTGACGGTCTATCGTTTAGGCAGTTGACCGAGTCCTTCCTATCTGTGTCCGGGCCGCCGTTTGCCAACGTATCGCCAAGGTGTGGCGACGAGCATGCCCGGCAGTATAGCTGCGTGTGTACAACCCTTCATGGCTTAAGTGGAGAGCGTTCCAATGGCCGGACGCGAAACGATGTCCAGCATAGACCGGGCCTGGCTCATGATGGACGATCCGACCAACCCGATGGTGATCAACGGCTTCTGGATCATTAGGGGACAGCTCAAATACGAGCAAGTCCTGGCCGTGCTGGAGGAGCGCCTCCTGATTCACGACCGCTTTCGCCAGCGTGTCGTTGAGCATCGAGGCTCCTTCAGAACCCGTACCTATTGGGAGATCGATCCGGAATTCGATCTGCGTGAGCACGTTCGGCGGGTCGTCCTGCCTTTGCCGAGGGATAGGAAGACCCTCAGCGATACCATAGCCCGACTGCTCAGCGCTCCCCTGGACTTGAACCGGCCGCTGTGGACGTTCACCCTTATCGAAGGCTATGAGGGTGGCAGCGTCTTCTTCGGGCGTATTCACCACTGTATTGGCGACGGAGCGGCATTGGTAAGGGTGCTGCTCGCCCTGACTGATGATTCTGCAGAGGGAGCGCGTCCGGCGGAGGCGGCCGGGGCCGGGTCTTCTCCAAATAGAAATCCTCTACGTCCTCCGACCCGCGCCACTGACCGTCCGGGGTACGCAAAATTGCCGCAAGGCCGCAAGCGGGCCGGACAACCCGCGTATCTGCTGTCCCTTGCCGCAAGGGGCGGACGGCTAGCTGGAAAGTTCGCCGCTGTGTTAGCCAAGCTGGCGCTCATGACGACCGACGACCATACGGCATTCAAGGGAGAGGTCGGGGTCGGCAAAGCGGTGGCCTGGTCCAAGGGCATTCCCCTCGAAGATGTAAAGTTCGTGAAGAACACGATGGAGGCAACGGTCAACGATGTCCTGGTCGCGGCGATGGCCGGCGCATTGCGGCGCTACGTCGAAGCGCGCGGCGACGATCCGCAGGGCAAGGAGATCCGGGCGATGGTTCCGGTAGACATCCGCGGGCCCGAGGATACGAAATTGACGAACCGTTTCGCTCTCGTCTATCTCCCCCTGCCCATCGGCATCGCCGATCCTATCGACCGCCTCTTGGAAACAAAGCGCCATATGGATGCTATCAAACGGTCGCCCGAGGCGCTGGTGACCTATCAGGCAATCGCCGGCCTGGGCGTCGTGTCGGACAGAATCGCCAGGAGCGTTCGGGGGTATTATGCCAGCAAAGTAAGTGTGGTGCTGACCAATGTGCCCGGCCCGTCGCAGAAACTCTATTTTGCCGGCAAACTTCTCGACACCATCGTCTTCTGGGTGCCGCAGTCCGGCTCGATCGGCGTGGGTATCAGCATATTCAGCTACGGCGGGCAGGTGAATATCGGACTCATTACCGACCGCGGACTGGCGCCGGACCCGGACACGATCGTCACAGCCTTTCAGGAGGAGTTCGAAAATTTGTTTTATCTGGCGCACGTGCAGGAATTGCAAGCGCGTCGAAACGCGGAGCCCGCCTGACGCGCAGGCTCCGCATCTAATTCGGATAAACTCCCGTCGGCGACTCCGGCGACGCGGTCATCTATGAACCCAACAGCATGGGAGGACCGACCGAGAATGATTGTTACTTTGAGCCGCCGCTAAATGTGTCGGGAGATGCTGACCGCTACGACCATCGAGTGGGCTACGACGACTATACCCAGCCCGGCAATATTTTCCACCTGCTGAACGACGACCAGAAAGAGCTGCTGTTCGGCAACATCGCCTCCTTGGATGGTGTGCCCGAGGGCATCCAAGTGCGTCAGCTAGTCCACTTCTACAGGGCCGATCCGGACTATGCGTTTGGCGTGGCCGCAAAGTTGAACCCTTCCCATGCCAGCGAGAAAGCTGCTGCCCTCGCGGAGCTGTCTCTGGCTTAACTGATCGTCCAGACCAGCCCAGAAGCGTATATGGAGCAGCTGTCAACGCCGGCAGAATGCTGTCCAACGCCGCCGCCTGTCCTAGCGGCAGCACATTCATTACGCTGAAATTGATGTGTCTTGGGAGGCCAACGCAAGGAAGCTCCCAAGCCCGGAATCGCTCTGCAGGCCTCCATTCACCTGTTCAAACCTCGGTAAGGCGCCGCGTGTCCGCCTTGGCTGATACGCCCACAACTCCTATGCCCCGATGCCTGCGGCGAACGAGGAAAGCGTTCTCGATATCTCCGGAATCCAGAAGTTGGTCGTCAACGAATTTGTGCCGCTCCGGGTATCGGGAAAGATCGTCAACCCGTTCCCTTTTCATCTGTAATTCATGAATCTTCCGCCGCACATGCACGTTTACTTTCGGGGTGCTGTCGGTGAATGGAAACAGTTGCTATGAGCGGTCTTCGAGAACCAGCCCCTTTTTTGCGCAATATGGACTGGTCCCAAAGTGTGAACTGGTGGAAACACCTTCTGCCCTCATGAGTGCAGAGGAAACCACAGGGCAAAGAAACCTATCTTGCAAGATTAAGACAAACACCGCGGGCACAATTTGAAAAACACCAGGTAAAAGGTCTTCCCCCAGTGGACAGAAAGAGTACGGGCACTGCACCCAATGCAACGCCCAACGAGTCCTACGGTACGCGCCAGGGACGGTAGTGCAGTCAGACCCCATACCCTGTCTTGTGAACTGCCCGCAATCTCCTGATTCCAGAAATCTACAACGATTTCAGGTTTCTACAGGGCCAGTGCAGCCTCCGTTCTAATGGTTGGATCCAATCGCGAGACCACGAAACACAGAGCACTTTATCGAAAAGCTTGACTGGTGGATGACGCACTCCTGCGGATGAAAGAGAAGCTCTCGTAAGGGACGTGCCCTCCCGCTCTCGAGGTTGGAATATGGACACTGCGTCGAGTAAGCGAGCAGGTTGAATTCAAGCAGGGGACGTGAGAAGGGTGAAAAGGATCTCAGGGATTGCGGGTTGGATTCTATTGGGAGCTGTGCTGGGGGGCGTTGTGGTTTACGTGCTGGGGTTGGATGAGCAAGAATTGAGTGAAACGCCGGTTGAAGTGACGGCGACTCCGGTTGTTCGAAATGATGCTGTTGGATTGGCGCCGAAGGTGATAGTGAAGAACTATGGCATGGCCATCAGATCGGGTCCTGGGGCTGTTTATGAGATTGTTGGAAATGCGCCCATGGAAAGCGAGTATAGGATTGTGGGGCGGAATCAGGGCGGTGATTGGTGGAAGATAGTCTTTGTCGACATTGAGGGAGAGGAAGCACATGGGTGGTTGTATGCGCTCTTTGAGAGAGCTGTGAATGCCGGCGGCGTTGAGGTGGTTGAGGCGCCGCCGACGCCGACGTTGGAGGTCCCGGCCACAATTGAGCCAGAGCCAACGTTGATTCCAGCGCCGACATTTACGCCAGGCGCAGATTAAGTCCCAGTGATGTCCTTGGCGCTGCGCGGGGCCGCACGGCATGGGCATGAGCAGAATGGGGAGTGGATGCTAAGTCAGGGCCAGGATCAACTCAATTGCAGTCTTCTTTGAATCGAAGCATTACTGCACAGCCCCCAGAATCGTCCCGATGAACTTCTGCGCCGTAGAGGCGCAGAAGTCAGATGATCGCCTGGCCGGTTCTCTATGCGGGCAAGCGTGTTTCCAGGTCACCAGCGAGCCTGCATGTTCCTCCCGTGGATCTGAGAAACGGAGAACGGTCAGAAACGGTAGAAAGAGGAGAGGCGGACAAGGATGACCGTCTCGTCTGCCGGGTGCAATACCGGAAGGAGGAGATGAAGCGATGGACAAGCTTTTTCGACCTGTAATGTTCAACATAGTCACAATTGCCGCCTTGCTTTTTGCCCTGGTCCAGATGGTGATCGTCGCGCCGGGGCGCACGACGCCAACAACGGCTGAGGCAGTTCAGCTACTTGGAGAGCTTGCCCAGGAGAGTGACGCCGTGGACGAATCCTTGAGCGTGCGTCTCGCGACCGATCAGGAGCGACGTCAGTGGTTCAGCAACAGCATGATTGTCACCATGGCCATCGCAATTCTGGCCAATGTAATCGCGAACTATATCGGCCGCGGGAGGCAGAAAAAGAACGATGCAAGGATTCGCCGACTGGAGGCGGAACTACATGAATTGCAATCAAGGAGGTCGTAAAGTGAAGGGCAGACCTTTCCAACCCGTGCTGTTCAACCTGATTACGATCGCGGCGATGCTGTTCTCACTTTTCCAACTGGTGGCGGTGTCGCAAAGAACGGCAACGAATGAGGTCATCGAACTGTTTGAGGAGCTTGCCGCAGAGGGCGGAATTGAGGATGAAACGCTGAGCGTGCGTCTTGCCGCCGAGCAGGACCAGCGTCTACGCTTAGCCAACTATATCCTGGCGACGCTGATGATCGCAATCCTGGCCAATGTTGTCGCGAACTATATCGGCAGAGGACGGCATCATGCCAATACTGCAAGGATTCGTGAGCTGGAGGCGGAGATACGCGGAATGCGATGGCGTTAGCGCCATCGACCTGAACCAGACCTGATAGCACACATTAGGTTGGGATCCAGTTTTTGGGTCCAAGCTCATGGGTGCATCCCAGATTGGGATTGGGAACAGTCGGGCGGGGAATCAGCGCTGGCAGTGGCTGGAATCGTTAACCGTCTTTTGGCGAGACGCAGTGCAGGCGCCAAGCATGGCCGTCCGGTGGAGACCGTCATTTGGGGAGGGTGCGAGGGCAGGCGCAAGGCCGGCGCCTATGGGTATTTGACGGGACTGGCGGGACGTGGTCTGGCCGGACACTTTCGATCTGGCACCAGTCACCAATGTCGACACACGGTCGACGAGGCATGTTGT